>CAJKHT010000001.1 GCA_905199755.1 uncultured Eubacteriales bacterium
ATTATATTAATATTATATCATTAATATTTAATTTGTCAATATACAATATGCAAAATTTGTAGAATGAATATTTACAATATATTTATACACTTTGATACATATTACGGATCAAGGTGATGCAAATCACGCGGGAACAGGCTTGCATGGCGTATGTTGTCAAGCTTTAAAAGCTTCATGACAACTCTTTCAAGACCTATTCCGAGACCGCCGTGCGGCGGCATGCCGTACTTGTGAATATCGAGATATGCGCCTAATTCTTCGGGTTTGATGTCATATCTTTCAAGCTTTTTGAGCTGTGTTTTATAATCATGTATGCGCTGACCGCCGGTAGTGATTTCAAGCCCTCTGAAAAGCAGGTCAAAGCTTTCGGCAAGATTTGCGTCATCGGGTGAATCCATGGCATAGAACGGACGTTTCCTGCCGGGGAATTTCGTAACAAATATAAAATCACTGTCAAATTCCTTTTTGGCATATTCGCAAAGCTTAACTTCATCAGTAGGATCAAGGTCAAACCGATTATGCTCTCTGCCCAAAATGTCCAGCGCTTCAAAGAATGTAACCGATGGAATATCCTTTATTACTGGAATTTCGGCATTAAGCATTTTTATTTCTTCGGCATAATGTTCCCTTACATATTCCATAACGTAGCGGAGCGTTGCTGTTTCCATTTGCATAATGTCGCTCATATCCTTTATGAATGCCATTTCAAAATCAAGACCAATGTATTCGTTTAAATGACGTGTCGAATTATGCTTTTCGGCACGGTATACCGGTGCTATTTCAAAAACTCTGTCAAAGAATGCGACACAGGTCTGCTTATAGAACTGCGGACTTTGTGCAAGCGTTGCATCCTGACCGAAATATTTAAGCTTAAAAATGTTTGCGCCGCCTTCAGCACCCATTTTTGCAATTTTGGGTGTGTGTATTTCGGTGAAATGCTGTGAAAGCATAAATTTACGAAATCCGCTTACGACACCCTCGGTAATTTTAAATACGGCACGTGTATGGGGGTGACGCAGAGCGACACTTCTGTATTCCATATTGGTTTCAAGGGAGCAGCCAAGAACTCTGTCCGAGACGTGAAGAGGATATTCTGCTTCCGGAACCGACAATATTTCTATTTCCGACAATACGATTTCATAACCGTATGCGGCACGCGACTCCTCCTTAACCGTTCCCGTGATTTTTACATATGCGCCCTCGCATAAATGTTCAATGTTTCCTTTGCACGCTTCCTGCGTGTATGTGGACTGTATAATATACCGTCCGGTACGCAGAATTATAAATGAAAAGCTGCCCATATCACGTATCTTGTGTACACAGGCACAGAATGTTATGTCTGCGCCGCATGATTTTTCCAAATCGTCCAGAGTCAGCTCGCCTATAAGGTCTTTTCCGCTTATTTGCTGCATAACTTTTTTCCTTTCTTTAACCTTCCAATTTTTTCATAAGTAAATCTTTAATCAACTTCGGGTTAGCGCTCTTGCCTGCGGCGCGCATTGTCTGTCCCATAAAGAACCCGAAAAGCTTGTCATTGCCGGCTTTATATTTTTCAAGGCTGTCGCCGTTTTCGCTTATAACCTTGTTAATTATTTCTTCCAGTCCGTCTGTGCTGCTGCTCATGATAAAACCATTTTCTTCCGCAATCTGTTCCGGCTTGCCGCCTTTCTCAAACATAATTGCAATTGTTTCACGCGCATTTGCAACGCTGATTTTACCGTCCGATGCCATTTTAACGGTTTCGGCAACATCGGCAGGGGAGAATTTAACATCTGCAATGCTTTTTCCGCTGTCATTCAGTAAATGACTCACTTCACCGAGCATCATGTTTGAAACCTGTTTGTAATTGGTGTTGATTTTTACCGTCTCATCGTAAAAATCAGAAAAAGCCTTGTCCGAAATTATAAGCTCCGCATCCTCTTCGGGGAGTCCGTACTCTGAGGTATACCGAATAAATCTTTCACGCGGCATTTCCGGCATGGATTTTTTAATTTCGTCAATTTCTTCGTCCGTAAAAAGTACCGGCGGAATGTCGGGTTCGGGGAAGTAGCGGTAATCGTGAGCTTCTTCCTTTGAACGGAGTGATTTTGTATCATCGTGGTTTTCGTTGTAACGGCGTGTTTCCTGTATAACCTCGCCGCCATTATCGAGTATTTCACTCTGACGTTTTATTTCGTATTCTATCGCTCTGCCTATTGATTTTATTGAGTTGAGGTTTTTAAGCTCCGCCCTTGTTCCGAATTTGTCCGAGCCGTAAGGCATAAGAGAAATGTTTACATCAACTCTCAAAGAACCCTGATCCATTCGTGCATCGCACACATCGGCATATTTTAAGCATAATGCGATTTTCTGCACAAAGTCCTGCACCTGCTCAACCGTTCTGAAATCCGGCTCCGTAACTATTTCTATAAGCGGAACACCGCAGCGGTTGTAGTCGGCAAGCGAAATCCCCTCATAATCGTCATGCACAAGCTTTCCGGCATCTTCTTCAATGTGTATACGGTTAATTCTTATATTGGTGCCGTCACATACCGTTATGTGACCGTCAGTGCATATCGGTTCAAAAAACTGCGTAATCTGATACGCTTTGGGTAAATCGGGATAGAAATAATTTTTTCTGTCAAACGAGCTGTAGCGGTGAACGGTACAGTTTGTTGCAAAGCCTGCCTTTGCGGCAAGCTTTACCGCGCCTTGGTTTAATATCGGGAGCGTACCGGGCATTCCCGAGCAGCGCGGGCAGGCACGGGTGTTTTCCGAACCTCCGAAAGCATTTGCACATGAGCAGAAAACCTTTGAATCCGTTAAAAGCTCACAATGTATTTCAAGTCCTATGACCGGCTGATACCTCATAATTCCGCCTCCTTACGTGTAAAGTCCTTTTCATATCTGTCGCATACCGCAATAATTGTTTTCTCGTCAAAAGCTTTTCCCGTAAGACTCATGCCTATGGGAAGCCCGTTTTCGGAATATCCGCATGTGGTCGAAATTGCGGGGAGTCCGGCAATATTCACGGTGACCGTGCATATATCCGCAAGGTACATCTTTACGGGATCGGATTCCTGTTCGCCTATTTTATATGCGGTTGTCGGAGCGGTGGGGGTAAGGATGACATCGCAGGATTTGAATATTTCGGAATACTCACTGCGTATCTGCGTTCTTATTTTCCTTGCATTGTTATAGTATGCATCATAATATCCCGAACAGAGTGCATAGTTGCCGAGCATTATTCTTCGTTTAACCTCGTCTCCAAAGCCTTCGCGCCGCGAATGTGAAATCAATTCGCTGTAATCATCATCTTTGTCACTTCTTAATCCGTACTTTATACCGTCAAATCGTGAAAGGTTGGATGCCGCTTCCGCAGAAGAAATAAGATAGTATGCCGAAACGGCATATTCAAGTGACGGAAGTGAACAGTCAATCAATTCACAGCCGAGAGCTTTATAATACTCTGCCGCTTTAAGAACGGCTGATTTAACCTCGTCATTTACACCGTTCAGAAATTCTTTCGGAATACCTATTTTAAGCTTTGAAATATCGCTGCCGATAAGGGAGGTATAATCACCGAGTGCATTTTTTGATGAAGTGGCATCATTTACATCGGCACCGTGTATACAATCGAGGACAATGCCGGTATCCGCCGCACTTTTTCCTATAACTCCGATTTGGTCGAGAGAGGAGGCAAATGCAATAAGTCCCCAGCGCGATACAGCGCCATAGGTAGGCTTAAGTCCCGTCACACCGCAGAATGAGCTTGGCTGCCGCACAGAACCGCCGGTATCGCTGCCGAGTGATACCGCGCACAAATCAGCCGCCATGGCAGCTGCCGCGCCGCCGGAGGAACCGCCCGTAACACGTGATGTATCATATGGATTCTTAACTCCGCCGAAATATGATGTCTGTGATGAGCCGCCCATTGCAAATTCATCCATATTTGTTTTTCCGAGAATAACCGCACCGTCGGATTTTAATTTTGAAATAACCGTTGCGTCATAAAACGGTACAAAATCCTCCAGCATTTTTGATGCGCATGTCGTGCGTATTTTGTCTGTGCAGATATTATCCTTAATAGAAACGGGAATACCCGTAAGCGGCTTTGACTCGCCGCTGTCAATAAGCTTTTGAGCTGCTTTTGCCTCATTTAAAGCCGTATCCGCACAAACCGTTATATAACTGTTCAGCTTTTTGTCTGTTTTTTCTATTTTATCAATATAGCTTTTTGCAAGCTCCTCGGCACCGATTTCTTTTTTGTCGAGTGCGAGCCGCATTTCACGTAAATCCATAATATCAATCCTTTCGTACGTCAAACAACCTTCGGGACAGCAAAACTGTCATTCTTTACCTTTTTGGCATTCCCCGTTATTTTATCCGCGCTGTATGAATCCGCATGCTTATCCGTTCTCAAGTCATTGTAGTCAACAGGCTCAAGAACGTACGGATTGACGTTATTATTATTAAATTCACACACCTTATCCATGAGAGCTGTTATATCGGTCATATCGCCGGTCATTTTTTCAAGCTCTTCGTCCGTAAATTCGATTTTTGAAAGCTGTGCAAGGTGCTTTGTCAAATCAGAGTCAAACATACCAAACATCTCCAATTCCTAAAATATTTACAAAAAAAGACGTTGCATACCAAACGGTACACAACGTCTTTGTTGTACTTCATAATTATAATACCACATAATCAAAAAGTTTGCAAGGGGTAATTTATAATTTTGTTCAATATATACACAGGATTGTCATATTAAGGGCGAATATTTGCCATAAATTTGTTAACCCTGCGGATTTTTAGTCAAAACTCTTGATTATTCGGTGAAAATGTGACATAATAGAAAATGGATGATAATGCAAAGGAGAGAATATATGAGAAAGGCGGATACGACAATTAAATATGTAGAGCCTTTTTCAATCGCAGAGGAAATCGGTCTGGAGCCGGGCGACAAACTCCTTAAAATAAACGGCAGTGAATTTCACGATATACTTGAATACCGCTATCTTTTATCGGAATACGAAATTACGGTGGAAACGAAAAAAAAAGACGGCAGTATTGAAGTAATAACGGTTGAATCGAATTATGAAGATTTGGGTGTCGAATTTGGCGAGGGCCTGATTGATGAAGCGCAGAGCTGCAGAAACAAATGCATATTCTGTTTTATAGACCAGCTCCCAAAGGGTATGCGTGAGACTGTTTATTTTAAGGATGATGATACAAGACTGTCGTTTTTGCAGGGGAATTATGTAACGCTTACCAATGTGACGGAGGAAGAACTTGACAGACTGATAAAAATGCATGTTTCTCCGATAAATATATCTGTTCATACCACAAACCCGGAGCTGAGATGTAAAATGCTGAATAACCGTTTTGCCGGGAACTGCTTTGACAGAATGAAAAAGCTTGCACAGCACGGCATATGCATGAACTGCCAGATAGTGCTTTGCCCCGGGATAAACGACAAAAATGAGCTTGACCGTTCCTTGAGAGACATGGCATCGCTCTATCCGTATGTAAACAGTATATCTGTTGTTCCTGTAGGACTTACCGCATACAGAGACGGCTTGTATCCTCTGAAACCGTTTAATGAAAAAACCTCGCTTGAAACCGTTTTGCAGGTAGAAAAGCTGCAGCAGGAATTTTTGGAAAAGCTCGGGACAAGACTGGTATATTTATCTGACGAATTTTATATAAATGCAAAGAAGAGCATACCCGATGCGGACGCATATGAGGGATTTCCGCAGATAGAAAACGGCGTAGGACTTACAGCCAGTCTGCGTGAAGAATTTGATGCAGCAATCAAGCTTATACCCGAGGGGGAGTACAGACGTAAAGTAATGCTTGCGACAGGGGAGATTGCATATGAATTTATAAACGGGCTGGCAAAGCGCCTTGAAAAAGCGGCACCCGGAATAAAAATCGATGTGTATGCAATTAAAAATAATTTTTTCGGCGGCGGAGTAACCGTTTCGGGACTTGTAACCGGCGGAGATATAATAAAACAGCTTAAAGATAAACCGAAAGCCGATGTGCTGATAATTCCGCAATGCATGCTTCGTGACGGGGACGATGTGTTTCTTGACGATACCACACTTGATGAGGTGAGTCATGCACTGGGAATTAAAGTAGTGCCTGTTCTTAATGACGGATATGAATTTATCGAGAAAATAACAGGCACGGAGCTTGAATTTTGATAATTTCGGAAAGGATTGAATATAATTATGAAACCTACGGTAGCGATTGTAGGCAGACCGAATGTAGGCAAGTCTACTTTGTTTAACAAAATAACGGGACAGCGTATAAGCATAGTTGAGGATACACCGGGGGTAACGCGTGACAGAATTTACGCGGATGCCTCATGGCTTGACAAGCACTTTACGCTTATAGACACAGGAGGTATCGAGCCGGCATCAAAAGACGAGATACTTGTGCAGATGCGCCGTCAGGCACAGCTTGCCATAGAAATGGCGGACGTGGTTATTCTTATGACAAATGTCCGCGATGGTGTTACGGCAAATGACCGGGACGTGGCATCTATGCTCTTAAAAGCACAGAAGAAGATTGTACTTGCGGTAAATAAGGTGGACAACATAGGAGAGCCGCCGTTTGAGTTTTATGAGTTTTATAATCTGGGGCTTGGTGATCCGATTGCTGTTTCGTCCACGCACGGCTTGGGTGTGGGGGATTTGCTTGATGAAGTGACAAAGCTTTTCCCGGAAGATGCGGACACATCGGAGGATGATGACGAAATAAAGGTTGCCGTTATAGGAAAACCGAATGCCGGCAAATCCTCGCTTATAAATAAAATCCTCGGAGAGGACAGAGTTATTGTAAGCAATATTGCCGGAACAACACGTGATGCGATAGACTCGCGCTATGAACTTAACGGTGATAAATATTTGTTTATTGATACGGCAGGAATGAGAAAAAGAGGCAAAATTGACGAAGCGGTGGAACGCTACAGCGTTGTGCGCTCACTTGCGGCGGTTGACAGAAGCGATGTGTGTGTTATCATGATAGACGCCTCCGAAGGAATAACGGAGCAGGACACAAAGGTCGCAGGATATGCGCATGAACAGGGCAAGGCATGCATATTCGCCGTAAACAAATGGGATTTGATAGATAAGGACGATAAGACAATGCGCGTATTCCGCGACAGAGTGCGTGAAGCGTTTGCTTTTATGTCGTATGCATCAATCGTATTTATAAGCGCGAAAACAGGTCAGCGCGTGAACAAGCTTCTGGAGGAAATAAAAGCGGTAAACGAACAGCACAAGCGCAGAATCACAACAGGAATGTTAAACGATGTTCTCAACGAAGCAACGGCAAAACAGCAGCCGCCGTCAGACAAAGGTCGCAGACTGCGGCTTTATTACGGAACTCAGGCTTCAACCGCTCCGCCGACATTTATTTTGTTTGCCAACTCAAAGGATTTGTTCCATTATTCGTATCTGCGCTACATTGAAAATCAGATACGTGATAATTTCGGCTTTAACGGTACGCCGATAAATTTCATAATACGTGAAAAAGGAGAAAAGAAATGACGGCAAATATTTTAATGATTTCGGCTGTGATAGGTGCTTATCTTATAGGCTCGGTAAATTCATCTATATTGCTTTCAAAAGGGTTAACCGGCGAGGATATAAGAACCTCGGGTTCGGGAAATGCCGGAGCAACAAACATGCTTCGCACCCACGGCAAAAAAATGGGGGTTCTTACTCTTATTCTTGATATTTTAAAGGGTACCGCGGCTGTGTTCGCCTCAAAGGGAATCCTTTATGAGCTGAGCGGAAATGTTTTACAGCCAAGCTATATCGAAGCCTTGCCGTATATGTGTGCGGCAGCTGTAATTATCGGTCATGATTTCCCGGTCTTTTTTAAATTTAAAGGCGGCAAAGGTGTTGCCACATCGTTGGGTGCGGTGCTTGTGCTTGATTGGAAAATAGGACTTATGCTTCTTGCCGCGGCGCTTATAATCATGGTGGTTACACGGTACGTTTCGTTAGGCTCGATTGTTGCCGGAGCGGCGTACATAATAGCCGAAATGCTTAAAATGCTCCTTATGCACGATTATAATATTGTAAAAATTATATGTGTGCTGATTATAGGAAGCTTACTGATTATTCGCCATCATGCGAATATATCGCGTCTTTTAAACGGTACGGAAAATAAACTCGGAAAAAAGCGTAATGAACAATAAAGAAAGGAATGGTTATATATTATGAAAATTGCCGTTATAGGTTCGGGTGGCTGGGGAACAGCTGTGGCAATATTGCTTGCGAAAAAAGGATATGATGTGTATTTGTGGTCATGGATTCAGGAGGAAACGGACAGACTTAACCGCGACCGCGCAAACAAGGAATTTCTGCCGGGAGTAAAGCTTCCCGATAATATAATATGCACACATGATATGGAAAAATGTACAGACGGAGCGGATTTGGTTGTAACGGCTGCGCCGTCTCCGGCAACACGTACCACTGCGAAACAGCTTTCAAAATTTATAAAGCCTATGCAGAAGATGGTTAATATCTCAAAAGGACTGGAGGAAAGCACGCTGATGCGTCTTTCCGAAGTTTACAAGGAGGAAATTCCGCAGGCGGATATTGCTGTCATGAGCGGCCCGTCACATGCCGAGGAGGTATCGCGCGGACTGCCCACAACAAATGTTGCGGCAGCGGAAAACGAGGAAACGGCGGCATTTGTACAGGATGTATTTATGAATGACAATTTCAGAGTTTATACATCAACCGATATTGCAGGGGTAGAACTTGGCGGTGCACTCAAAAATGTAATTGCGCTGTGCGCCGGTATATCGGACGGCTTGGGATACGGTGATAACACAAAGGCTGCATTAATGACCAGAGGGCTGGCGGAAATTGCCAGACTCGGAATTGCAATGGGCGCAAAAGAAGAAACATTTATGGGACTGTCAGGTGTCGGTGATTTGATTGTAACCTGCACAAGCATGCATTCAAGAAACAGAAGAGCCGGAATACTTCTCGGCAAAGGAAAAAGCCTCAGCGAAACGCTGGAGGAAGTTCATATGGTGGTCGAGGGTGTAAATACGGCGGCGGCAGCTTACAAGCTGGGAAAAAAATACGGAGTTTCAATGCCTATTACTGAGGAAGCAAATGAAATTCTGTTTGACGGAAAAAGTCCCCGGGAGGCGGTAAATGCGCTTATGACGCGTGAAAAAAGAAACGAAAGAAGATGAGCGGCGGTATATGAATATTATAATTGCAGGCGGCGGCAAGGTTGGAAGAAAGCTTATAGCAGACCTTAACGGCGAAGGACATAATATTGTACTGATTGATAAAAAACGTGCTGTTGCAGAGCAAATACAAGACGATTATGATGTCATGGGTATATGCGGCAGCGGCGCCGATATTGAAGTACTTGACGAAGCAGGAATAAAAAATACTGATTTGTTTATTGCCGTCACGGGAAAAGACGAATTCAACGCGTTAAGCGGAATAATAGCAAAAAATCTCGGTGCCAAGCGCTGCGTGGTACGTGTGCGTAACATGGAATATTTTAAGCAGATGTCATATATGCGTGACGTTCTGGGAATAAACCTTATAGTAAATCCCGAATATTATGCGTCTTCCGAAATATCGAGAACGCTGCGTTTTCCTGCGGCGATAAAAACGGAGACATTTGCACGCGGAAGAGTTGAGCTGGCGGAAATGATGCTCCCTGAAAGCCTTGATAATAAAGCACTTCATGAAATATATAAAATGTTTAAGGTAAAGGTACTTATATGCGCCGTTTTAAGAGACGGCGATGTAATGATACCTAACGGAGACTTTGTTTTAAAGCGCGGTGACAGAATTTATGTGACTGCGACTCATTCGGCAATATCCTCATTTATAAAGCTTGCCGGAGTGGCAAATCAGCGCATTAAAAATGTGCTTCTGATAGGCGGCGGCAGGATAGCCTACTATCTTGCAAGACAGCTTACCGAAAGCGGAATAAAAGTGAAAATAATAGAGCAGGATATGACACAGTGCGAGAGACTGTCCGATAATCTGCCCAATGTTTCGATAGTATGCGGAGACGGAACGGATCCGCAGGTGCTTGAAGAGGAGGGTATAAACAGCTATGATTCACTTGTAACGCTCACAGGTATCGATGAAGAAAACATTATAATATCCATGTACGCAAAAACAAAACCCAATATGGATAAGGTTATTACAAAAATCGACCGCCTTACAATTTCTCCCGTCATAGCCGCAACAGGTGTTGACAGTATTATAACGCCGCAGGATATAACGGCGAATACGATTTTAGGCTATGCACGTGCAATGGAAAGCGCTCATGACACGGAAATAAGAGCATTGTACCGAATGGTAAACGGCAATGCGGAGGCGGTAGAATTCCGAATCACAAAGGAATGTGCGCTTACCTCGGTGCCGTTAAGGCTTTTAAATCTGAAGAAAAACATTATTATTGCCGTAATTATAAAGGGCAACAAAATCATTATTCCCGACGGTAATACTATCATAGAGACAGGAGATTTGCTGATAGTACTTACAACGGGACATCTGAGGAAAATAAGTGAATTGCTTATATAGGAGCGCATGACATGAATTACAGGATGATATTTTACATTACAGGGAAGATACTTTGTCTCGGTGCGTTAATGCTTGCAGCACCTCTTGTAGTTTCCCTGATATACAAAGACGGAAATGTTTATGCGTTTTTAATTTCCGCCGTATGCTTTTTGGCGGCAGGCGGATTGTGTATGTGTACACGACCGAAAAACAAAAGCATATATGCCCGTGAAGGAATGATGATTGTTTCCCTGAGCTGGGTGTTGTTTTCATTTTTCGGAGGACTTCCGTTTTGGTTCAGCAGAGAAATACCGCATCTTTATGACTGTTTTTTTGAAACTGTTTCAGGCTTTACAACCACAGGTTCGACTATACTGACAAATGTTGAAGCACTCAGTAAAAGTATGCTTTTCTGGCGCAGCTTTACGCATTGGATAGGCGGCATGGGAGTGCTTGTCTTTGCCATGGCGCTTTTTTCGGCTAAGGATACACGCATGTCGCATATATTAAGAGCGGAAATGCCCGGTCCCAAAATAGGTAAATTAGTAGCAAAATGGCAGTTTTCGGCTCAGATATTGTATATAATCTACCTTTTTCTTACGCTGATTGAAATAATATTGCTGCTTATAGGAAAAATGCCGCTGTTTGATTGTATTGTTCATGCTTTCGGCACAGCGGGAACGGGCGGATTCGGCATAAAAAACAACAGTATCGGATATTATAACAGTGCATATATCGATTATGTAATCGGTATATTTATGTTCCTGTTCGGAGTGAATTTTAATATATATTATTTACTGCTGGCAAAGAAATTCTTAAAAGTAAAAGATAATGATGAGCTTAAGCTTTACATAGGCACGGTTATTGCCGCGACCTTTATAATAGCGTTGAACATTCTGCCAGTATACGGAGGCTTTTCAAAAGCGGTAAGATATGCATTTTTCCAGGTGAGCTCTGTTATAACAACTACCGGATATGCAACCGCTGATTTTTGCAAATGGCCGATTTTATCGCAGTTTATTCTTGTTTTGCTTATGTTCACCGGCTGCTGTGCGGGTTCAACGGGCGGCGGACTCAAGCTGATACGTGTATTAGTGCTGTCAAAAGGCGCTTTAAAGGAAATCAGCCGTACAATTCGTCCGCGCACCGTATACACAATAAAGAATGACGGAAAACCGCTTGAGACTGATGTTATCTCCGGTGTGTTTGCATACTTTGGCATATACATGATTATACTGGCATTATCGGTTCTGATAGTAAGTCTGGATAATTTTGATATGACAACTACAGTAACTTCTGTAGTGACAACGATTAATAATATAGGTCCCGGATTAGGAATGGTAGGGCCTGCAGGCAACTTCTCGGAATTTTCGGTTTTGTCAAAGCTTGTGATGTCATTTGATATGCTTGCCGGCAGACTGGAGCTTTATCCGATGCTTGCTCTTATATCTCCGTTTGTGTGGCGTAAACTGTAGATTTGAATAAATAATGCAATAACGGAAAAACTGTTATCGAAGGATAGCAGTTTTTTTAATGGAAAGGAAGTTTTTTTCATATGGCAGATATATCGGAAATTAATGATATGATTAACGGTTATGTGGATAAGGCGCAGAAATCGTTGACGGAATTTATGGACTTCGACAGTGAAGCCGTTGATAAAATCGTGAAAGCAATGACACTTGCCGCTTTGGACAAGCATATGGAGCTTGCCAAAATGGCAGTGGAGGAAACAGGCAGAGGTGTTTACGAGGATAAAATCACAAAAAATATGTTTGCATCGGAATATGTGTATCATTCGGTGAAAAATCAAAAAACAGTAGGAGTAATAGAGGTAAATGAACAGGAGGATTATGAGCTTATAGCGGAACCGGTAGGGGTGATATGCGGAGTAACACCTGTTACAAACCCCACCTCAACAACGATATTCAAGGCATTGATATGCATAAAAACAAGAAACCCGATAATTTTTGGATTTCACCCCGGGGCGCAGAAATGTTCTGCAACGGCGGCTAAAATTGTGTATGATGCCGCAATAAAAGCAGGTGCACCCGAAAACTGTATACAATGGATAGAGAAGCCCTCAGTTGAAGCAACAAATGCACTAATGAATCACAAGGGAGTGGCAACTGTATTGGCGACCGGTGGAAGCGGTATGGTGCGTGCGGCATATTCAACAGGTAAGCCGGCATTGGGTGTTGGCCCAGGTAATGTACCGTGTTATATAAACGAAAGCTGCGATATTGAGCAGGCGGTTACGGATTTGGTGCTGTCAAAGTCGTTCGATAACGGAATGATTTGCGCCTCTGAGCAGGCTGCTATAGTGGATAAAGCAATTTCCGCGGATTTTGAAAAATTAATGAAAAAATGTGGATGCTATTTTGTGGATAAAGAGGAAACAAAGCGTCTGGGTGATTATTGTATTGACAGCGGAAAAGGCATGGTAAATCCGGATATAGTCGGAAAAAGCGCATTCTATATCGGAGAAAAAGCAGGAATAAATGTGCCTGAAAACACTAAAATCATAGTGGCACGCATTGACGGGATAGGGGAAGAATATCCTCTTTCACGCGAGAAGCTCAGCCCTGTGCTGGCATATCTTGTTGTTGATTCGGCAGATGAGGGAATTGAAAAGGCGGAAGCAATGCTTCGTTTCGGCGGAATGGGACACAGTGCTGTGATACACGCTCATGACAGCAATATCATCAAAAAGTTTTCAAAAGCAATGATGGCAGGCAGAATTATAGTAAATTCACCGTCCACGCACGGAGCAATAGGTGATATTTACAATACCAATATGCCTTCTCTGACGCTTGGATGCGGCAGCTACGGAGGAAACAGCGTCATAGGAAATGTCAGTGCGGTGAACTTGATAAATATTAAGCGTGTTGCAAGAAGGCGGGTTAATATGCAGTGGTTTAAAATACCTGATAAGATATACTTTGAAAAAGGCTCGGTACAGTATCTTGAAAAAATGCCGGATATAAGCCGTGCGTTTATTGTGACCGATCCGGGAATGGTTAAACTTGGTTATGTTGACAAAGTGCTGTATTATCTCAGAAAAAGGGCAGCACACGTACACTGTGAAATTTTTTCGGAGGTGGAGCCCGATCCTGATATTGAAACCGTTAAGCTCGGTGCAAAAATGATGACGGATTTTAAGCCCGATGTCATAATTGCGCTCGGAGGAGGAAGCGCAATGGACGCAGCAAAAGGAATGTGGCTTTTTTATGAATATCCCGACATAGATTTTAATGCATTGCGGCTGCGCTTTTTGGATATAAGAAAACGTGCGTTTAAATTTCCGCAAATGGGCAAAAATGCAAAGCTCGTTGCCATTCCGACCACTTCGGGAACAGGCAGTGAGGTAACAAGCTTTGCTGTTATTTCGGACAAGAAAAATAATATGAAGTATCCGCTTGCCGATTATGAGCTGACACCAAATGTAGCGATTATAGATCCGCAGTTTGTAATGTCACTTCCCAAAACTGCCACTGCCGACACAGGGCTTGATGTGCTTACACATGCAATTGAAGCATATGTTTCCATAATGGCATCGGACTACACGGACGGACTCGCACTGAAAGCTATACAGCTTGTGTTTGAATATCTGCCCCGGGCATACAGGAACGGAGCGGAGGACGCAGAAGCGCGCGAAAAAATGCATAATGCCAGCTGCATAGCCGGAATGGCTTTTACAAATGCATTTTTGGGATTAAATCACTCAATAGCGCACAAAATCGGAGGTGAATATCACGTTCCGCACGGCAGAGCAAATGCAGTTCTTCTTCCGTATGTAATTAAATATAACAGTACCATGCCGTCTAAATTTGTCTCATTCCCGAAGTACGGTCATTTTACGGCAGACAAGAAATATGCCGAGATTGCAGCGGCACTCGGTATTCCGTCAAAAACCGCGGAGGAGGGAACGGGAAAGCTTATAAATGCAGTAAAAAAGCTTATTGCGGAGCTTGACGAGCCGCTTACCTTTGCACAGTGTGGAATTAATGAAGAAGAGTATATGAAAAAAATCCCCGATATAGCAAATAAAGCTTTTGAGGATCAATGTACAACAGCCAATCCGCGTCTGCCTTTGGTGACGGAAATTGAACAGCTTATGAAAATCGCATATTACGGAGAATAACGTTTTTCGGAGGTGCTGCATTATGCAGCGGCTCCGATTTGACTTTTTGTTACATGTATGTTAAGGCAATGTTATTTTTGTGATAAGGTGTTTAAATGCGAAAATATATGTGCTATAATAATTAAGCACAGTAATTGTGTAACCAAATTAATACGCACTCCATATTATAATAGCATAAGGCGCAGAACACTGCAAAATGCAGTCTGCGGCAGATTTTTGTGTTTATAATGTGAGGTGTTGGAATTGAGCAGACTGGTCGTTGACGGAGGCAGTCCTCTTTTGGGAGGAATACGTGTGCAGGGGGCAAAAAATGCCGTGCTGCCTATTTTGGCGGCGACAGTGATTGCCGACGGCGAATGTGTTATCAACAATTGTCCCAAACTCAGAGATGTGGATAAAACGGATATGGTGCTTGAAAGGCTGGGATGCTGCGTCAGGCGCGAAAACGGAACGGTTATTGTAAATCCCTGCGGCTTTTGCTCCTGTGAGATATGCGAGGAGCTTATGCGCGCAATGCGTTCCTCAATAATTTTTCTGGGAGCTGTAATAACACGCTGCAAAAAAGCAATAGTAAGCATGCCGGGAGGCTGCCCCATAGGCTTAAGACCTATAGATTTGCATTTAAAGGCACTTCGTGAGCTGGGAGTAAAAATCGAGGAAAAACACGGTTATATTATTTGTACTGCCGATAAAATAACAGGAACGGATATACACCTCGATTTCCCGAGTGTGGGGGCAACGGAAAATACTATGCTTGCGGCGGTGTGCGCTGAGGGAACAACAACAATTCTGAATGCGGCGCGTGAGCCTGAAATCGCAGATTTGGCTAATTTCCTTAATCAATGCGGAGCAAAAATAAGCGGCGCGGGAACAAGCTGCATACAGATTGACGGAGTAAAAAAGCTTCACGGCACAGAATATACCGTAATGCCTGACAGAATAGTTGCAGCAACTTATCTTGCAGCGGCAGCGGCAACCGAGGGTGAGGTGTTTCTTACAGATGCGGAGCCGGCAGACATGGGAGCAATGCTGCATGTTTTAAGCGAAATGGGTGCAAAGCTGACGATAGGTGCAAAAACAATTCATCTGAAAAGCCGCGGCAGACTTAAAGGAATACATATTTTAAGAACAATGCCGTATCCCGGATTTCCGACAGATATTCAATCTCCGTTTATGGCACTGGCTGCGCTGGCGTCGGGAACAAGTATATTTGTTGAGAATATTTTTGAAAACCGTTTTCAGCACGTTGATGAATTAATAAGAATGGGTGCGGATATTAAGGTTGAGGGCAGAAGCGCGGTGGTTCGCGGTGTGGAAAAACTGTCGGCGGCAAATGTCGTGGCGCGTGAACTGCGCGGAGGTGCCGCACTTGTGATAGCGGCTCTTGCATCCGATGGAGTGAGTGAAATCAGCGGAGTGGAATATATAGACCGCGGTTATGAAAATATAGAGCGCTGTCTGCAAAACTGTAATGCTAAAATTAAAAGAATACAATAGCAAATGAATATTTATATAAACAGCATAACGGAGGTTAGGCATGGACAATAAAGACGATAAAATCCGTCCCGTTAAAACATCGGGCAGAAAGGTTGTAAATAAAAGCTACGACTGGGATGACTTTGACAGACGCACCGGCAAAAAACGTGCAAAAAACGATAATGACACCGTGGAAAAAAAGTCATCGTCTATACGGCTCCTGTCGGAAAACGAAATAAAGAAAAGGTATCAGCAGCAAATGCGGAAACAGCAGCTTAAAATGAAACGCATACGTGCGTTACTGATTTTTATGAGTACCGTTATTCTTGTTGCAATCCTTGCATTTATGACTCCTATATTTAATATAAGGACAATTTCGGTATCCGGCAACAATATTGTAACGCTGGAGGAAATAGATGCACAGATAGGCAGCCTCGTGGGTGAAAATCTGTTTAAAACAGGCAGCAAAGAGGTAAAAAAACGCCTGAAAAATATTGCTTATATCGACGAAGCGCAGATAACAAAGAGACTTTTTCCTCCGTCCGTAAAAGTGGCGGTTACGGAATGCAGACCGTCAGGATATATAAGTATTAACGGATATAATGTTGTATTAAACACCGAGCTTAAAGTGCTTGATGACAAAAACAGATTGTCATCCGAGCAGATCCCCGAAATAAAGGGAGCAGGTAATGACAAATATACTATCGGCGATATTTTTAAGACTGACAGCAGTGAAAAAGATGAAATTTTATCGTCATTGCTTAAGGATTTGGAAAATCTGGAGCTTATAAGTAAAGTAAATGAGATTGATATTTCAAAAACCACAGGCATTGAATTTACTTATGAAAACCGAATAAAAGTTTTATGCGGTACGCAGCTTGATTTGGAACGGAAACTAAATTTATTCCGTGAGACAATTTTAAGCAACAATATAGATGAAAACGCAAAAGGAACTATGGATTTAACTGTAACGGGAAAAGCGGTTTTTGATAGGTAAAATACCCGATAAAATAGCAAAAACGGACATTTTTTGCTATAATTTATACAACAAATGTGGTGTTTGCACAAATAAATGTAAAATTCACACATTTATTTGTGCAACTTTTTTTAAAGTAATTTAAAAAAAGTATTGAATAAGTTGACAAAACATAGTAAAATAGATATATATGTGATAAGTATCTCTATAATAGGGATAAAACCACGAAGGAGGATATGAGATGAGCGTTATGCCTATAGATATGGAAGAAAACAATACAATTGACGGCGCAAGAATCAAGGTAATAGGTGTCGGCGGCGGCGGTAACAATGCGGTTGACAGAATGATAGAAGCCGGAGTTACAAAGGCAGATTTCATTTGCGTAAATACAGATGCACAGCAGCTGTCATCTGTTATGGCACCTACGGTTCTGCAAATCGGTACCAAATTAACCGGAGGTCTCGGTGCAGGAGCAAAACCCGAGATTGGCAGACAGGCAGCCGAGGAAACAAAGGATGAAATTAAAAATCTGGTAAAAGATACTGAAATGGTTTTTGTTACTGCCGGAATGGGCGGCGGAACGGGAACCGGTGCGGCTCCGATTATTGCAGAGGCTGCAAAATCCATGGGTGTACTTACCGTAGCGGTAGTTACAAAGCCGTTCTTTTTTGAAGGTCCGCAGAGAATGAGAAATGCGGAGGAGGGTATAAAGCAGCTTGCTGAGAAGGTAGATGCCATAGTCACCATTCCCAATGACCTTTTACTTAAAATTGCCGATAAGAAAGTAACAATAAAGGATTCTTTCAAGCTTGCAGATGATGTACTTCGCCAGGGCGTACAGGGAATTATAGAAGTAATTACACAGCAGGGAATAATGAATTGTGACTTTGCCGATGTACGCACTATCATGAAAGACAGCGGAGTAGCACATATGGGTATTGGTATCGGAAAGGGCGAGAACGCGGCGCAGGATGCTGTTCATGCAGCTATAGAGAGTCCGCTTCTTGAAACAAATATAACAGGTGCTGAGAGTGTTCTGCTTAATATAACGGGCGGCAGCGAATTTTCACTTGTTGATATGGGTGAAGTCGCAGGAATTGTTCGTGATATGGTTTCAGAAGAAGCTAATATTATTGTCGGTACCTCAATGGATGAAAATCTTAAGGACGAAATCAAGGTAACTCTTATCGCAACAGGACTTGACGGCGGAAAGAAAGATGCTGATTTGGAGTCTATTAAAAAGATAACACCTAAATTTGCTCAGGCAAACAGAAGAACACCGTCAAGCTTTTCATCGTCGTTTTCAGACTCTGATGACAATGCAATATTTCAGAGAAAACTGAAATCCAAGATGGGGGATATTGACGTTCCGAATTTCTTTAAACCCAAAAACTAAAAGACAGTATTTGCAGACCTTTGAAATATATCATTTCAAAGGTCTTTACTGTTATTATAACAAATAAACAAGGAAGATGAGTGAAATATGATAATAAAGCAGTTTGCTGATATGATTAAAGAAAGTGATAATATTGTGTTTTTCGGCGGAGCGGGAGTATCTACGGAAAGCGGTGTTAAGGATTATCGCAGTAAGGACGGCCTGTACAATACCGTGCAGGAATACGGAGTTTCGCCCGAAACCATACTAAGTCATACTTTCTTTTTTGAGAAAACGGATATATTCTATGATTTCTATAAAAAGTATTTTATAATCAATGCAGAACCAAACAATGCACATAAGGCGCTTGCTAAACTTGAAGAAATTGGAAAACTAAAAGCAGTAATAACTCAAAATATAGATGGCTTGCATCAAAGAGCAGGGAGCAAAAATGTAATTGAACTTCACGGAACGGCAAATGAATTTTATTGCTCAAAATGCTTAAAAAGCGGAAATGCCGCAGATATTTTAGATAAAATCAAAAACAGTGAAATTCCGAAATGCAGTTACTGCGGAGGAACAATGAAACCTAAAGTCGTATTATATGAAGAACAGCTGTATGACGGTGTTGCAGAGGCTGCCGTGAAATATATATCCGATGCAGATATGCTGATTGTCGGAGGAACATCGCTTGCTGTTTATCCTGCGGCATCTTTTGTACGGTATTTTAATGGGAAATATATTGTAATAATCAATAAATCGGAAACGGGCTATGATAATAATGCAGATTTGGTAATACGAGAAAATATCGGCGAAGTTTTCGAGAAGGTCATGCGTGAACTTCAATAAGATAATTTACTCAAAAGAAAGAAACTCAGGATTCCGGAATTTATTAAAAGCAGGTTAGGGTATAAACTAAGCCATAAACCAAGTCAGATAAATTGCTCTTTATCTGACTTGGTTTATGGCTTTTTCTATATTTTTGTAATTCTATGATAAAAATATGGTTTTGCAGTATAAAGATTGTAAAAACGGTAAAAAATAAATATACCAAATGAGGAGGTATATTTATGAACAAAGAACAAAATAAAGAAAACCGAAAGCTGCCCGGATTTTACATAGCAGTTTGCTGCTGTGTACTTGCAATCGGTGCAGCCGGATATTTTACTCAAAAGAAAGAAACTCAGGACTCCGGAATTACCGTAAGCAAAGCCGAAATTACTCCCACACCGATTCCAACAAAGGCGCCGGTGCTTCCTACGATTGCACCTGTAGCCGACACAGCGCCGTCAGCTGTACCGCAAGCAGAAGAATCGAAATCTGTTATGGCCGAAGCTACAAAAGCTGATTATACCGATGATAACCCTGATATTGAGGCTTCAGTTACAGTTAATGCAGAAGAAACACTGTCTTTTGTGCAGCCGGCTGTCGGAGAAATACTTGCACAATATTCTGATAAGCCCATGTATAATGATGTCCTTGGTGATTGGCGCACGCATGACGGTGTTGATATAGCCGTTAACGAAGGCGGAAGTGTATGTGCAGCTGCCGATGGCACGATAGACAAAATCACCTATGATGCAATGGGTTGCTGTGTTACGCTTACGCACAGCGATGGATACGTCACAAAATACAGACAGCTTGAAAGCGCAGGAGAATTTCAGGAAGGTGCAGCTGTAAAGAAAGGCGATGTTATCGGTGTTATCGGCAAAAACAGCGCTGAAACAACCTCTGCTCCTCATTTACATTTTGAGATTTACAAGGACGGAGAATGTTTAAATCCCGTAGATGTAATAAAATGAGACTAACAAAATATAGGCACAGTAAATTTTTACTGTGCCTATATTTAATTGGTGTCTTTAGATGCGGAAATAACCCCCCAGTTCTACCGGGGGTTTATAAAAACTTTAGTATATGAAAATAAAACCTCCTATGATATAATAGTAAATGGTTTGGCGACCGCATTACTAAAATATCAAGGAGGTTTTAAGCAATGTTAACTGACAAAGATTTTATGCTAATCCTGCAACCTTTAAGCCGATATATACAGCAAATAATGCAACAGAAATCCACATTATAGCACTTATATCCTTAGCCTTGCCCGTAACAAGCTTCAGAATTACCCATGAAAGCATACCGAACATGATACCGTTTGCGATTGAATAAGTAAGGGGCATCATAACGATTGCCATAAATGCACCTACAGTATCGGCAACATCGCTTTCAAAATCTACCTTCTTAATAGCTGAAAGCATAAGCAAGCCAACATACATCATTGCTGAAGTTGTTGCGAATGAAGGAATTGTTGTGAATATCGGTGCCAAAATAATCGATACGAAGAACAGAATAGCTGTTACAACAGATGTAAGACCGGTTCTTCCGCCTGCTGCCACGCCTGCGCTTGATTCAACATAGCTTGTAACTGTTGAAGTACCGAGACATGCACCTACTACAGTACCGACAGCATCTGCCATAAGAGCACCGCCTGCTTTCGGTAATGAACCGTCTTTATCAAGGAGATTTCCCTTTTGAGCAACACCTATAAGTGTACCTACAGTATCAAAAATATCTGTATAAAGGAATGTAAACATAATTATGGCGAATGATGCAAGATTTTTTGTTATAAATCCGAAATCAAACTGGAACATCATCGGAGCTGCAAACGCTTCGCCTGAGAATGACGGAATCAATGAATAAGCTCCTGCTTCTGGATTAACCTGATACCAGCCGGTAAGCTGTGCGATTATACCCAATATCCAGGTTATTATAATTCCGAGAAGTATACCGCCGGGAACCTTGAAGTGCTCCAGTGCAGCTATTATAAGCAAGCCAACCAGTGCCAATACAACAGGTGCCGAAGAAAGATTACCGAGAGAAACCGTTGTTGACTCGTTCGGTACAACTATACCTGCATTAAGCAAAGCAATAATTGTTATAAACAGACCGATACCGGCAGTAATACCGAATTTAAGGTTTTCCGGAATTTTATTTACCAGTGCTTCTCTGAATTTAAACAGAGATAAAAGCATAAAGATTACACCTTCAACAAATACTGCCGTAAGAGCAACCTTGTAGTCATATCCCATAGCTCCGCAGACTGTGAATGCAAAGAATGCATTAAGTCCCATACCCGAAGCCAGTGCAACAGGATAATTTGCAAAAAATGCCATACATAATGTAGCTATACCTGCTGATATAGCAGTTGCGGAAAATACCGCTGCTTTTGACATACCCGGTACAGCTCCCAGATAGTTGGGGTTTACGGCAAGTATGTACGCCATTGCCAGAAATGTTGTGATACCTGCAATAATTTCGGTTTTCACATCAGTTCCGTGTTCTTTCAGTTTAAAAAATTTTTCCATTATTAAACCTTCCCTTTCCTTTTTTCGTATAAATTTAAAAGAATAAAATTTTCTCCTATGGTAATAATACATAATTTTCCGACAAAAGTCAATATTTTTTTACATAATTATGTATTTTGTAACAAAACTATAAACTTTTTGTTATCTGACGTCCTAATCGGACGAATTAATTTCACAGATACTCTCCCCTGTTTATATATTTTATTTTATCGGAGCATCGGCATTTACATCAACCGGATAGGTACCGCTGAAGCAGCCATCACAGAAACCGCACGAAGCATTCGGAATAATTTTTTTCAGATTTTCTATACTTAAAAATCCCAGACTGTCTGCCCCTATCATTTCGCACATCTGATTAAGATTACGTCCTGTCGCTATGAGCTGCTCTTTAGAAGGCACGTCCGTACCGAAATAACACGGATGCATAAACGGAGGTGCAGATGAACGTACATGAACCTCTTTTGCTCCGAATTTACGCAAAAGGCTGACTATTCTTCTGGAGGTAGTTCCTCTTACTATAGAGTCATCGACCATGACAACTCTTTTGCTCTCAACGGTACTCCTGAGTACATTCAGCTTTATTCTTACCGCGTTTTCACGCATTGCCTGAGTCGGCTCAATAAAAGAACGTCCGATATATTTATTTTTAATAAAGCCTATGCCGTAAGGTATTCCTGTTTCCTGCGCATAACCCATTGCGGCTGAAAGTCCCGAATCGGGTACACCTATAACAACATCTGCATCAACAGGATATTCACGCGCAAGATATTTGCCGGCAAGCATTCTCGAATCATGAACAGACTGTCCCTCTATAACAGAATCGGGGCGCGAGAAATACAAATACTCAAATATACACATAGTATGCGGATATTTTTTTGTATTTGTCCTGATACTTTCTATTTTACCGTCCTTAACAACAACAATTTCCCCCGGCTCAATGTCGCGAACAAATTCAGCGCCGACAGTATCAAGCGCACAGGTTTCCGAAGCGAATACTATAGCATCTCCTTTACGCCCCATGCACAGCGGATGAAATCCCCACGGATCACGACATGCAATAAGCTTCTGCGGACTCATTACGAGCAATGAATATGCGCCGAGCAGACATTTATACGTTTCTTCAACGGAATGTTCCACACTGCCTGCCGTAAGCCGCTTTCTTGCTATCATATATGCAATTGTTTCCGTATCTGTGGTAGTCTGGAAAATAGCACCGTTTTTACTTAAATCCTGTTCCAGATACTGCTTGTTCACCAGATTTCCGTTATGTGCAAGCGCAATATTCCCCTTAACGTATCTCAGTACAAGCGGCTGTGCATTTTCTCTTAATGACTCGCCCGTAGTGGAATAACGTACATGACCGATTGCCATATTGCCTTCAAGCTTTTCAAAGCGTTCCTCGTCAAACACTTCATTCACAAGTCCCATTCCCTTGTAATAGGCAATATCTCTGTGGTTATTTACGGCAATTCCGCAGCTTTCCTGTCCTCTGTGCTGAAGCGCATATAATCCGTAATATGTAGTTCTTGCGCAGTCACCGTTCGGATCATAAATTCCGAATATGCCGCATTCTTCTCCGATTCTTTTGTCTTCCATTAATTTGCTCCTTCTGAAATACATAGTGAAAAAAATACATATTTATTATATACCATTACGGCATTAAAGTCAAACATAATATGCCTTTTTTATGCATAAAGTTTTGTATGAAAACTCCGCGGAATTTGTAACATTAAAAAGAAATAAATATAAAAGCGGCTGCAGTTTCAACGTTACAGCCGCTTGTGATATATTGTGATTTGTTATTTCATTAAAAATTCATTAACCGATGCTGCAGCTTCTCTTCCCTCCCGGATTGCCCATACGACAAGACTTTGTCCCCTGCGGCAGTCTCCGGCGGCAAAAACGCCTCGCAGACTGGTTTTATAATCCTCCTCGGAAGCATTAATATTGCTGCGGGTTGTTGTTTCAAGAGTAAGCTGATTTATTATATCCTGCTCGGGACCTAAAAATCCCATTGCAATAAGCACCATTTCACAGTCTCTTGTTTTTTCTGTACCTTTTATCGGTTTCGGAATCATTGCCCCCTGTTCGTTCTTTACCCATTCCACTTCAACCGTATGCACCTTGGTAACGCGTCCCTGCTCGTCACCTTCAAGTTCAGTCATTGTTGTAAGATATTCGCGCGGGTCTTTTCCGTACAGCTCCATAGCTTCTTCCTGACCGTAGTCGGTTTTTTTGATTTTAGGCCATTCGGGCCATGGATTGGAGGCTGTACGCGTTTCGGAAAGCTCCGGCATGATTTCAAGCTGTACCACACTTTTACATTTATGACGTATCGCAGTTCCGACGCAGTCCGTACCCGTATCGCCGCCGCCGACAACAACAACATTTTTTCCTTCCGCGCTGATAAAGCTTCTGTCCTTATGCTGAGAATCAAGCAGACTTTTTGTATTTGCCTTTAAAAAGTCTACCGCATAATATACACCTTTTAAGTCTGAGCCTTTAACATTAAGCGGTCTCGGCTTTGATGCGCCTGTGCAGATTACAACAGCGTCAAACTCATTTACCAGCTTTACAGCAGGATAATTTTTCCCGATTTCGGTGTTTGTTTTAAATACAATACCCTCTTTTTCCATAAGCTTGATACGCCGTTCAACAACTTTTTTATCGAGCTTCATATTTGGGATTCCGTACATCAGCAAACCGCCGGCACGGTCCGCACGCTCAAATACAGTTACTCTGTGTCCCATCTGATTAAGCTCATCGGCACAGGCAAGTCCCGACGGTCCGCTTCCCACAACGGCAACGCGTTTTTCCGTCGATTTCTGCGGAAAACGCGGCTGCACTTTTCCTTCGTCAAACATCGTATCAATAATATGGCATTCGATGCTTCTGATTGTTACGGCAGGATCATGCATACCGAGTGTACACGAGCCCTCGCACAATGCAGGACATACACGTCCTGTAAATTCGGGAAAATTATTTGTAAGCGACAATCTTCTGTATGCTTCATCCATATCGCCGCGATATACCAAGTCATTCCATTCGGGTATGAGGTTATGCAGCGGACAGCCGATCGATGTACGTCCTACCTGCTTTCCGGTATGACAGAACGGGACGCCGCAATCCATGCAGCGTGCGCCCTGTAATCTTAATTTTTCCTTATCAAAATGAGTATGAAATTCATTCCAGTCACATATACGTTCCGATACAGGTCTGTCTTCCGGAAGCTGTCTGGCATACTCTAAAAATCCTGTTGGTTTTCCCATCTTATATCATCCTTTCCAAAGAGATTTACGCAATATCTACTTTCTTTCCGGTAACGCTTTCAAATGCGGTAAGCATTGCAGCGTCCCTGTCTGCTCCCTTTTCCGATTCTTCTTCCAGAATTTCAACAACCTTCTTGTAATCGGTAGGAATAACCTTAACAAACTTTTTAAGCTCCTTATCAAAATTCTTTAAGATGCTTTCCGCAATATCCGAGCCTGTATATTCAAAATGGCGTTCAAGCATTGTTTTAAGAGTATCCTTATCTTTTTTATTCATCTTGTCGAATTCAACAAGACTCATGTTGCATTTATCTTTAAAGCCACCGTCTTTATCGTAAACATACGCAATACCGCCCGACATACCTGCCGCAAAGTTTCTTCCGGTAGCTCCTATTACGGCAACCGTACCGCCTGTCATGTATTCGCAGCCATGATCGCCGACCCCCTCAACAACCGCTTTCATGCCGCTGTTTCTTACACAGAATCTTTCGCCCGCAACACCGCGGATATACGCTTCACCGTATACGGCACCGTAGAAAGCCACATTACCTATAATAACATTTTCACTCGGAACAAACGTTGCTTCCTCCGGCGGCACGACAATGATTTTTCCGCCCGACAAGCCTTTGCCGATATAGTCATTTGAATCACCCTCAAGCTTTAATGTGACACCCGGTGCAAGAAATGCACCGAAGCTCTGTCCTGCACTGCCGTTAAAGCCCAGCACCACGGTATCCTCAGGCAAGCCCTTTTCACCATATACACGTGCTATCTCGGATGATAAAATTGTTCCCGTAACACGATCCGTATTATGGATTTCCATTTTAGCCTCGACATGTCTTCCTGTCTTGACAGCCTGCTCACAAAGCTTTAATAACGTATTCATGTCCAGAGTTTTGTCAAGCTCGTGATTCTGCATCTCATTATGGTATCTCTCATAATCGTTTGAGCAGATTTTAGGCTGATAAAGCAGTGATGATAAATCTACCAAAGCTTCCTTTGTATTATGCTCCGAAACTCTTTGACTGAGATTTTCAACATGTCCTATCATTTCATTCACTGTTCTTACGCCTATTTTAGCCATCCATTCTCTTAAGTCCTGTGCAATAAAACGCATAAAGTTTTCAACATACTCAGGTTTGCCGCAAAAACGTTTTCTCAGCTTAGGATTCTGTGTTGCCACACCTACGGGACATGTATCAAGGTTGCACACACGCATCATGACACAGCCCATTGCAACCAGCGGGCCGGTTGCAAAGCCGTATTCTTCAGCACCCAAAAGTGCTGCAACGGCAACGTCACGTCCCGTAAGAAGCTTTCCGTCGGTTTCGATTACAACTCTGTTTCTCAAATTATTCATCAGGAGTGCCTGATGTGTTTCGGCAACTCCCAGCTCCCACGGAAGTCCCGCATGACGTACACCTGTTCTCGGAGCTGCGCCCGTACCGCCGTCAAAGCCTGATATAAGAATTACGTCAGCTCTGCCTTTTGCAACACCGACCGCAATTGTTCCTACTCCTGCTTCGGAAACAAGCTTAACTGTTACTCTGGCATCTCTGTTTGCATTTTTAAGGTCGTGTATCAGCTGCGCCAAATCCTCTATGGAGTAAATATCGTGATGCGGCGGCGGAGATATAAGACCTACACCCGGAGTTGAATGTCTTGCTTTCGCAATCCACGGATATACCTTTCCGCCGGGCAGATGTCCGCCCTCGCCCGGTTTTGCGCCCTGCGCCATTTTTATCTGGATTTCCTTTGCATTCTGCAAATAATGAATGTGAACACCGAATCTTCCCGATGCAACCTGTTTTATTGCAGAACATCTGCTGTCACCGTTTTCGTCGGGAATATATCTGTCGGGGTTTTCACCGCCTTCACCGCTGTTAGACTTTCCGCCGAGACGATTCATCGCAATAGCCATACACTCATGCGCCTCCTGCGATATTGAACCATACGACATGGCACCCGTCTTAAAGCGCTTAACAATACTGTCAACGCTTTCGACCTGATCGATTGCAATGGGTTTGTCGATTGTACGGATTTTTAACATTCCGCGTATTGTACACTGGTGTGACTGATGCTCGTCCATTTCCTTGGCATATTCCTTATAGAGCTTATAATCACCTGTTCTGCATGCCATTTGCAGCTTGTAAATAGAAACGGGATTAAACATATGATATTCGCCGTTCGCTCTCCATTTATATTCACCGCCGGTTTTAAGTGCCTTATCGGCTGTAACTTTATTAAATGCCTCTTTATGCCTTGCAAGTACTTCTTTTGCTATATATTCAAGTCCGATTCCGCCTATTCTTGTTGTTGTACCCGTGAAATACTTTTCAACAACACTTTCTCTTATGCCGAGTGCCTCGAAAATCTGCGCTCCCTGATAAGACTGCATTGTCGAAATACCCATTTTTGACATGATTTTTACTATGCCGTTTGTTACTGCATTTTTATAACGCTCATATGCTGCCGCTTTATCAAAATCAAGCAGCTTTTCATCACACAGCTCGCCTATGCAGTCGTATGCAAGATACGGATTTACGCCGTTTGCGCCATACCCTATGAGACATGCAAAATGATGAACCTCACGCGGTTCGCCGGTTTCGGCTATGATTGAGGTTTTCATTCTTGTTCCCCTACGCAGCAGATGATGATGAAGTCCGGATACACAAAGCAATGACGGAATGGGTGCTTTGTCCTTATCGGCACCTTTATCCGATAATATTATTATATTATATCCGTTTTCTATTGCTATATCTGCGGCTTCAAATATGTTTTCAAGCGCTGCCTTCATATCATCTTCGCGATGAACATTAAACAGTGAAGAAATCGTAATGGTTTTGAAGCCCTCCAAATCAACGTTCCTTATTTTCTCAACTTCTTCATTAGTGAGAATCGGGCTTGAGGAACGTATCTTGCGGCAGTTAAGCTCCGATGAAGTGAGCAAATTCTGCTCACAGCCGAAGAATGAATACGTAGAGGTTACTATCTTTTCACGTATTGCATCTATAGGCGGATTTGTTACCTGTGCAAACAGCTGTTTAAAGTAGTTAAACAAAAGCTGCGGCTTTTCGGAAAGTACTGCCAGCGGAATATCCGTTCCCATTGCTCCGATCGGATCATCTGCTTTTTCAACAATCTGTTTAAGCGTTGTATTTACATCTTCCCATGTGTAGCCGAAAATCTTTTGACGGGTAATAAGCTTTTCATCATCTCCGTTCTCACGGTTTACAAACATATTTTCCAGCATAATGGCACTTCTGAGCACCAACTCCTCGTTTATCGTACCCTTAGCCTTGGTTTTTATATCATTTACCAGATCATGCCATGTATCGCCGTGCCTGCCTGTGTCGGTTTTAAGGTTATCAAGTTCAACAAGAGTTTTGTCAACCCACTCGCCGTATGGCTTATGAACTGCCTCATATTCCTTGATTTCTTCATCTGTTATAATTTTGCCCTCAAGAGTATCTATAAGAAGCATTTTGCCGGGATGCAGTCTTTCTTTGCGTACGATGGATGCCTGGTCTACATCTGTTACACCCACTTCCGATGACAGTATAATCGTATCATCATTTGTGACATAGTATCTTGCAGGTCTTAAGCCGTTACGGTCAAGAGTTGCTCCGACATAGCGTCCGTCTGTAAACGCCACTGCGGCAGGACCGTCCCACGGCTCTGTTATGCAGGAATGATATTCATAAAACTTTTTCATTTCAGGTTTCATAAACTCATTCTTTTCCCACGGCTCGGGAATGGTCATCATAATTGCGCGCGGCAGCGAAAATCCGGCTAAGTGCAGGAATTGAAGATAGTTATCAAGCATTGCCGAATCTGAACCGTCCTCATTTATTATAGGAAGAATTTTATCCATCTCACCCTCAAATTCAGGTGTGTCAAACATTCTTTCCCTTGCCCGTACCCAGTTGACATTTCCGCGGATTGTATTTATCTCTCCGTTATGGATTATATAACGATTCGGATGCGCTCTTTCCCACGACGGGAATGTATTGGTTGAAAATCTTGAATGTACCAACACTATTGCGGTTTTCATGTCAATATCCTTTAAGTCGAGATAAAACTCATTTACCTGCTCCGGTGTGAGCATTCCTTTATAAACGATTGTCCTCGATGAGAATGAAGCAAAGTAAAAATAATTATCGGTACCCGCTTTTCTTATTTTCTTTTCTGCAAGCTTTGTTATAATGTAAAGTCTGCGTTCAAAATCATCTGCTGTCTGATCTTTATTTTTCTTGACAAAAATCTGTACAATATGCGGCATTGCATCAAGTGCAGCCTTGCCGATACAATCTTCATATACAGGTACATTTCTTATTCCGAGAAGCTCCTGATTTTCGCTTTTGATTATTTCTGCCAGCTTCTTCAGACTTTCGCTCCGCGTATCCGTATCAGGCGATAAGAACAGCATACCAACACCGTACTCACCTTTTTCGGGTAAGTCTATGCCCTCATTCTTACATACCTTTTTCATAAACTCGTGCGGCAGCTGAATAAGCATTCCGGCACCGTCACCTGTATCGGGATCCGAGCCTACACCGCCTCTGTGTGCCAGATTTCTTAAAATCTGCAAACCCTGATTAATCATATCGTGAGATACTTTGCCTTTTATGCTAGCTATAAAGCCGATACCGCAGGCATCATGCTCAAACTGCGGATCATATAATCCCTGTTTCTGCGGAAGTCCCGTGTAATTCATTCATAATCATCCTTTCCTTATTAAGCAAGTGATATTGCGTGTAAATTTCTATATATAAACACAAAAAGCGCCCATGACATACATATACCCTCATCAGAGTATATGTAATCAAAAACGCCTTTGTTTTTTATGCTTATAAAATTGTTTTTATTCTTTCCATTGCCTTTATGGTGTTTTCTTTGGTAGAGAAAGCTGTAAGTCTTATATATCCTTCTCCACTCGGACCAAAGCCTGCACCGGGAGTTGTTACAACTCCTGCCTCTTTAAGAAGCTTATCAAAAAATTCCCATGATTTCATACCGCCCGGTGTCTTTGCCCAAATATACGGTGCATTCTCACCGCCATACACACAAAGTCCGGCTTCTGTAAGTGCTTTTCTGATGATTTTTGCATTTTCCAGATAGTAATCAATATTCTCACGAATCTGCTTATAACCGTCATCGGTATACACTGCCTCGGCCGCTCTTTGAATGACATACGGCACACCGTTGAATTTGGTGCACTGACGTCTGTTCCACAAGCCGTTAAGCGCAACACCGTCAAGCTTTAATGCTTTCGGAACAACGGTATATGCACATCTTGTTCCCGTAAAGCCGGCAGTCTTTGAAAAGCTTCGAAACTCTATTGCTACTTCCTTTGCACCGTCAATTTCATAAATACTGTGCGGTACATCGGGATTTGTTATAAATGCTTCATATGCACTGTCATATAAAATCACGGCACCGTTCTTTTTTGCATACTCAATCCACGGTTTAAGCTGCTCGCGAGTTGCCGCAACTCCCGTAGGATTGTTTGGGAAGCACAGGTAAATCATATCAACCTTTTCCGTCGGAAGCTCGGGCATAAAGCCATTTTCCTCGGTACACGGCATATAATACAGATTTGACCAATGCTCCGACAAATACTCGCCTGCTCTGCCTGCCATCGCATTTGTGTCCACATATACGGGGTACACCGGATCGCATACCGCGACCTTATTGTCAGCCGAGAATATATCACCTATGTTTCCGCAGTCGGATTTTGCGCCGTCCGAAACAAAAATTTCATCGGGTTCAATATCAATCCCCTTGAGTTTGTAATCTTTTTCAACTATTTTATTTCTCAGAAAATCATATCCCTGTTCCGGCCCATAGCCATGAAAGCCCTCGGCAGTCCCCATTTCGTCGACAGCCTTGTGCATTGCTTGGATTACCGCAGGTACAAGAGGACGTGTAACATCTCCTATACCCATTTTAATAATTTCCTTATCAGGATTCTCTTTCTGATATGCAGCTACTTTTTTTGCAATATCTGAAAACAGATAGCTGCCCGGAAGCTTTGTGTAATTATCATTAATCTTTGCCATCATATTACCTTCCTTTGTACTTATATTGTTATGGTACCGTCATAAACAAACTTTGCCGGACCTGTCATATATATATTATTTTCCTCTTTGTCCCATTTAATATGCAATGTTCCTCCGAGAAGGATAATATCCGCTTCATCATCCGTAAGATCGGAAAGACTTGCTGCAACCAACGTTGCACAAGCCCCGGTACCGCAGGCAAATGTCTCACCCGTACCGCGTTCCCATACGCGCATTTTAATTGTTTTTCTGTCAACAATCTGTGCAAATTCGGTATTTATTTTTTTGGGGAATAATGTGTGACATTCAAACTGAGGTCCGATGTTCTCTATATCAATTTTATTTACATCATCCACAAATGTCACGGCATGCGGATTCCCCATTGATACGCATGTAACCTTATATTCCTTTTCATCTACAATAATATCTTCCTGAATAAAACGGTCAAGCTTTGAATTTACCGGGATTTTTTCGGGAACCAGCTCAGGGCTTCCCATATTTACGCAAACGCTGTCAACCTCATTGTTTTCATTAAGATTCAAATTAAGGATTTTTGTTCCGGCAAGCGTTTCCAATGTAATTGTGGTTTTATCCGTCAAACCTCTGTCATGAACATATTTTCCGACACAGCGTGTAGCGTTTCCGCACATTTCCGCCTGTGTGCCGTCGCTGTTATACATATCCATACGGAAATCCGCCTTGTCCGACGGGCATATAAGAACCAATCCGTCCGAGCCTATGCCGAAATGTCTGTCTGAAACTGCTTTTGCGGTGGCATTTATATCTGTGATTTTTTCCTTAAAGCAATCAACATAAATATAATCGTTTCCCGCTCCCTGCATTTTTGTAAATTTGAAAGTCTGCATATTATTTCTCCTTAATTATATTTTTTAACATACCTTAAATGCAAAATCAATGCTTTAAATTCTTAAAATAAGCTTTGCCGTATCTATAAACTTGGCACCGTTATCCATACTCCGCTTTTGTATAAATCTATGCGCCTGTTCTTCAGTCATTCTGTATTTTTCCATAAGGTACAGCTTTGCTTTCTCAATTATTCTTTTTTCCTCCGGTGTTTTTTCCGGCTTCCCTTTCGGTTTTTCGGTATGCCCGAGGAATACATCAATTGATTTGATAAGACGTTCCCTGTTAAGCGGAAGCGGTACAGCAAAAATATCGCTGTTATCTATCATTTCAAGATGCTCCGCTCTGACTATTGAAATAACCTTTGCGCCGTTTAAATCGTATATTAAATCATCTGCCAGCATGTCGCCTATTTTATATCCCATAATAACCAAAACATCGTCCAGCTCCGCAACCGAACGAATCAGCTCCGCCGCCGAATGGCATATAAGTACTGCTTCGTATGCACTTCCGTCAAGCATGTGCTTGATTTTAACCGCTGTGTCATTTTTCCTGAAGGCGAGTATCACGCGTATCAAATATGCCACCCCCTTTAGTCGAAAAATTCCGTATTTAATATTGAATAAAATATTTTTCGATTTCCCACCGACTTACGGTCTTGCGGTAATCGTTATATTCCGCCTCTTTTTCCGCCAAATATACATTTTTGAAATTCTCTCCGAGCAGTTCCTTCAAAAATGCAGATTTTTTAGCAGCTTCCACCGCCGCATTCAGGCTTATCGGAAGTGTTGTTACCCCCAAGGCTTCGCGCTCACTTCTTGTAAGACTGTATGGGTTTATATTTACCGCCGGAGACAATCCGTAATTCTCATCAATTCCCTTTAAACCTGCTTTTAAGCATGCTGCAATTGCAAGATACGGATTTGATGTGGAATCGGGAGAACGTAATTCAATTCGTGCTTCCTCAGCGTTGTCGGTCTTGGGTGCTCTTACAATAAAGCTTTTGCTGCTTTCCGACCATGCGGTAAAGCAAGGTGCCTCGTATCCCGGTGCAAAGCGTTTATATGAATTTACAGTAGGATTGGTTATGCATACCATATCCGACGAATATTTAAGCAATCCCGAAATAAATTTGTAACCGATGTCCGACAGCTTATTCGGTTCTTCGGGATTGTAAAATGCATTTTTGCCGTCCTTAAACAGCGACATTGCCAGATGCATACCCGAACCCCATTCGTCTGTTTTGGGTTTCGGCATAAATGTTGCATGCATACCGTTTCTTTTGGCTAAAGTTTTTACAACCGTTCTGAATGTTACTATTCTGTCTGCCGTTACCAATGCATTGTCATGGCTGAAAACTATTTCATGCTGTCCCGGAGCCATCTCATGATGTGATGATTCTATGGTATACCCCATCTCCTCCAAGGTAAGGCATATATCACGGCGGCAATTCTCACCGTTGTCCATAGGAGCCAAATCAAAGAACCGTGCTTCATCATTCGGAATCATTGTAGGTGTTCCGTCATCGTCGGTCTTAAAAAGGAAAAATTCACATTCCGGCCCGACATCAAACGTATAACCTTTATCCTCTGCCTCTTTTAAAACTCTTTTCAAAATCAGTCTCGGATCACTTTGCAAAGGCTTTCTGTCGGATGTATACACATCGCATATCAATCTCGCAACCTTGCCCTGATGAGGACGCCACGGGAAAATTGTAAATGTATCCAAATCCGGATAAAGAAACAAATCCGTGTCAGAAGTATTGTCAAAGCCTTTTACAGCTCCTCCGTCAAAGCTGCATTTGTTGTCAAGTGCATCCACAAGCTTTGAAACAGTCACCGCCATATTACGCATTTGTCCCATCATGTCCGTAAACTGCAATCTGATAAAGCGTACATCTTCGTCTTCAACCAAATTTAAAATATCTGATTTTGTAAGCATGACTCTTCCTCCCCGTAAATTTTACGTTTGCGGTATGTGTATTCCAAACATCAAGCCGCATATATTCAAAATCTCATATAGTTTAATGTAAAAAGGCGCTTCTCTCCCTGCGGAATGAAACGCCTTTGTTTACATTACTATGATAGCACTTTACATACGATTTGTCAACAAAAAATGCGCTCAAAAGACATTTTTGTTAGATTTCACTAACTATTTTCAGAAGTTTATCCGTCATATCCGTCCTTTCCCACGAAACACCGAGGTCTTCCCTGCCCATATGACCATATGCGGCAAGCTGTCTGTATATCGGTTTTCTGAGTCCGAGACGTTCAATAATGGCATACGGACGCAAATCAAAAGCTTTTTCTATGGCTTTTTCTATTTTATCCTCGGGTACGGTTGACGTACCGAAAGTATCAACCATTATCGAAACAGGATGTGCCACTCCTATCGCATACGCAAGCTGAACCTCACACTTTTTTGCCAGTCCCGCAGCAACAACATTTTTTGCTGCCCAGCGCGCTGCATATGCAGCGCTTCTGTCAACCTTTGTGCAGTCTTTACCCGAAAACGCGCCGCCGCCGTGACGAGCATATCCGCCGTATGTGTCTACAATAATCTTTCTGCCTGTCAGTCCGCTGTCACCGTTAGGACCGCCTATAACAAATCTTCCTGTCGGATTTATATAATACTTTGTATTTTCATCTATAAGTTCACGAGGAAGTGTTGTAAGAATAACCTCCCGCTTTATATCCTCTCTGAGCTTTTCTATACTAACCTCTGGAGAGTGCTGGCTTGATACAACAACCGCATCTATGCGCACCGGCTTATCGTTATCATACTCGACCGTAACCTGTGTTTTTCCGTCAGGTCTTAAATAATCCAAAATACCGTCTTTTCTTACCTGTGTAAGCTTTTTTGCCATTTTATGTGCCAAAGAAATCGGCATCGGCATAAGCTCGGGGGTTTCATCGCAGGCATAACCGAACATCATTCCCTGGTCGCCTGCACCTGTCGAGTTTTCGCTTTCATGTTCGCCCTCTTCGCGGTTTTCATAGCCGGAATTTACTCCCTGCGCAATATCTGCCGATTGTTCATCAATCGCCGTAACCACAGCACATGTATTTCCGTCAAAGCCGTATTTTGCTCTGTCATATCCTATATCAAGCACTACCTGACGTGCTACTTTCGGGAAATCAACATAACAATTCGTTGTTATTTCACCCATAATTGAAATTATACCTGTTGTACAGGTTGTTTCGCAGGCAACACGTGCCATAGGATCATGTTTTAAAATTTCATCTAATATAGCATCGGAAATCTGGTCACAGATTTTATCGGGATGCCCCTCCGTAACCGATTCCGAAGTAAATAATCTTCTCATGTTTCTCCTCCGTTTGCCGCACCCGGCGGTCAAAAATTTTATACAACTAACTATATTGTACTATCAAATCCGCAAAAAGTCAATCATGCTGTTAAAATTTTCTGAAAACTCCGACAACCTTTCCTATAATAGATACTTCGTCCACTATTATCGGCTCCATGGTGTCGTTTTCGGGCTGGAGTCTGAAATGTCCTTTTTCCTTATAAAAAGTTTTTACAGTGGCTTCATTCTCATTAACCAGTGCAACGACTATATCACCGTTCATGGCAGTCGGCTGCTGCTCAACGATAATATAATCTCCGTCCAGAATTGCAGCATTAATCATCGATTCACCGCTTACTTTAAGCATGAATACATTTTTATTTTTTGCAAAATCCATAGGCAGCGGAAAGGTGTCACAATCAGTCTGCTGGATTGCGGTTATAGGCATACCGGCAGTTACCTTGCCGTACACGGGCACCTCAAGATATTTGTCATCATAAGCTTCCGACAGTTTTTTCAGTACACTGCTGCCCTTGGGTGTATAATTTATCAGACGCATCGAACGGTTTTTTGAATCCTCCTTTGCGATATACCCCATTTGCTCAAGCTTTTTTAATCTTGCATGAACAGTTGCCGTAGGAGTAAGACCTACGGCATTACATATTTCCCGAACCGACGGCGGATAGCCTTTAAGCTCTGCCTGTTCATATATAAAGTCCATAATCTGAAAATCTTTTTCGCTGACTTTCGGCATAAAATTCACTCCTTAAGAAATATATTCTTAATTACAGTATAGCACAAACGTTCGTCAATGTCAAACATTTGTTTGAATTTTGCGTATTTTTATTTTACGGAATCAATCTTGTTTAAATTTGCGCCCTTTTAACAGAACGGTGGCACCGAATTTCGGCAATGCGGTCATTCTGCCTGCACGCTGAGGCTCTTTGCAAAGTCTGTAAAACCACTCAAGACCTGTTTTGCAGAAAAACTCCGGTGCGCGCTCTGCCTTTCCGGCAAAAACATCAAGACTTCCGCCTATGCCCATAGCTACCCGCGCATTAAGTTCATCTTTATGACGGTCTATCCATTTTTCCTGCAGCGGTGCACCCAGACATACAAACACAATATCCGCACCCGAGTTGTTTATGTCACTGACAATATCCGCCTCTTCTTCGGGTTTAAAATAACCGTTTCTCAAACCGACTATTTTAAGTCCTTTATATTCCTTAAGAAGCTTTGACATTGCCTCCTCTGCCACCCCGGGCTTGCCGCCGAAAAGATACAGCTTATGTTCGGTATTATTTATTCTGCTAAGCACAACTCTTGCAATATCATAGCCCGCAGCACGTTCCCTTATCGGCTTTTTCAAAATCCTTGATGCATAAACAACACCGATACCGTCCGCAGTGAGCAAGTCGGCATTATTCAGTACTTTTGCAAATCCGGGCTTTTTATATGCTTCCATGATTATTTCGGAATTGGGCGTATAAACGCTGTGCAGTCTGTCCTCATCAAAAAAACTCATTATTTTATCAGCAGCACCGTTGATGTCAACCATGTCAACATGCACGCCGAGAATATTTACCTTATCCATAGTTCCTCCCATTATATCAGCGTTCCGCTATCGGAATATACTCCGCTTTATGAATTATTGACTTATATGCCGGACGTATTATTCTGTCGCAGCCGATTATTTCCTCCAGCCTGTGAGCACTCCAGCCGACAATTCTCGATATTGCAAACAGCGGAGTGTACATTTCCGGCGGTATTCCGAGCATTTTATATACAAAACCCGAATACATATCCACATTCGCGCACATAACCTTGTCGTTATGCTTAACCTTTGCAAAAACACCCGGAGTCAATTTCTCGACCGTATTATATAATTTATATTCGCGTTTAAATTCATCATTTTCCTCGGCAAGACGCTGCGCGCGTTCCTTTAAAAGAACACATCTCGGATCGCTGTAGGTATAAATCGCATGCCCCATTCCGTAGATCAGTCCGGCGCCGTCAAACGCTTCTTTTCTGAGGATTTTTTCGAGATATGCCGCCACTTCGTCCTCATCTTCCCAGTCACTTACCGCGGCTTCAATATCAGACATCATCGCCATAACCTTTTCGTTTGCACCGCCGTGCTTGGGACCTTTAAGAGAACCTAATGCGGCTGCAATCGCGCTGTAGGTATCCGTTCCCGATGACGAAACAACTCGTGTTGTAAATGCGCTGTTGTTTCCGCCGCCGTGTTCGGCATGCACCATCAGCAGTATATCAAGCATTTCCGCTTCCTCACGGGTATACTTATTATCTGCTCTAAGCATATACAGCAGATTTTCGGCTGTGGATAAGTTCGGCTGCGGCGAATGAAGATACAGGCTGTTGCCGTCATGATAGTGACTCTTTGCCTGATAGCCGTACGCAGCCATTACCGGCAAACGTGCAATAAGTCCGATTGACTGACGTATTATATTGCTGGCGCTTGTATCATCGGGATTAGGATCGTATGAATATGCCGCCAGTACCGACCGCGCCATTTTGTTCATGACGTTCTTTGACGGAGCCTTTAAAATCATATCCTCGGCAAATCCCTCCGGCAATGCACGCATATTTCCGATAAGTCTTGTAAAGGATTTCAGTGCTTCCGAGTCCGGCAAATGACCGAACAAAAGCAAAAATGCCACTTCTTCAAATCCGAAACGTCTTTCTTCCTCGCAGTTTCTTACCAATTCCGCAATATCATAGCCGCGGTAGCGCAATTTTCCCTCTGCCGGAAATCTTTCGCCGTCATCAATATAATAGCCGATTACTTTACCGATTGATGTAAGTCCTGCTACAACACCGGTTCCGTCATCATTTCTCAGACCGCGTTTTACACCGTATTTTTTAAATGTTTCTTTCGGAAAAGGGCTGTACAGTTCTTCCGCTTCGGCACGGAATTTTTCCTCCAGCTCAATACGTTCTTTTTCCGTTAACATAATGACCACTTCCCTTCAATTTCGCCGATTTTTTTATTCAAAGCTGAGTTGTGAATCCTCTTTTCTCAAAAAAGAGCCTGCGGCGGGAATATTTTTTGCTGTATAATGCTTTAAATCCTCTATGCCGCACAAAGCCGCCATGGTTATACCCGTCAGCTTCGAGCCTTTTTTTCTGAGTGTCATTACCTGCACACCCTGAGTATTTTTAGTGGATTTTAAAGGTATTTTTTCTGTATTGACACACAGAATTTTGTTATTATCGCTTCTGAAAACAATATCTTCATCATTCTCGAGAAGCTTTATACCGCAAATCGGAGACTTATCCGAATATGCTCCGATAAGTTTTTTTCTGTTTGTTTTTGTAGCATATTTATTCAGTTCAACCTTTGCCGCTTTTCCGTTTTCAAAAGCAAAGAGCATTGTTCCTTTGTAATCTGCCGTCACAACGGTATATATTATTTTTTCGCCCTCGTCAAGCCCGAGCAAGCCCGGAAGATATTCTCCCATTGCACTCACCTTGCAGTCCGGCATGTCATAGGTTTTCATTTTGTATACATTGCATTTGTTTGAGAAGAACAGCATATCCGATATATTTGTCGTTTCTATCGTCTGTACTATTTCATCATCTTCTTTAAGCTTATGCTCCGTTGTCGTTGACCGCAGAGACACGGCACTTACCTTTTTCAGATAATTTTCTCGGGTAAAAAATATCGTGAGCGCATAATCATTAATATGTTCTTCTTCTTTATACTCCGTAAGCTCATCCTCCATGATAAGCTGCGTCTTTCGCGGCTGACCGTATTTCTTGACAATCTGATTAAGCTGTGCGGCAATAAGCTTCTTTACCTTTTTATCACTAGACAATGTTTCGTTCAGCTCTTCAAGCTCCTCCATAAGCTTTTCTATTTCAGCCGTTCTGCTTAAAATGTATTCCCGGTTTAAATATCTGAGCTTAATATCCGCCACATATTCCGCCTGAATTTCATCAATACCGAACCCGTCCATCAAATTCGGGACTACGTCCTCATCACGTTCGGTATGACGTACTATTGATACAGCCTTATCAATGTCAAGCAGAATTTTTTTAAGACCTGTCAGCAAATGCAGCTTTTCGCTCTTTTTTTCAATATCATATCTGATACTGTTTTTAATGCACTGCATTCTGAAATCAATCCAATAACCAAGTATTTCTCCGACACCCAAAACAACGGGGCGGTTATTTATCAACACATTGAAATTGCACGCAAAGCTGTCCTCAAGAGGTGTAAGCTTATAAAGCTTCAGCATAAGATCATCGGGATTTGTACCTCTTTTAAGGTCAATTGTAATCTTAAATCCGTCAAGTCCGGTTTCATCACGCGCATCGGAAATTTCTTTAAGTCTGTTTGCTTTTATAAGATCCATAATCTTCCCTATAATGGCTTCCGATGTTGTTGTATACGGAATTTCAGTGATTTCGATGCAGTTATTTGCTTTATCGTAAACATACTTTGAACGCAGTTTAAAGCTTCCGCGTCCCGTTTCGTATATTTTGCGCATTTCTTTTTTGGAATATATAAGCTCTGCTCCCATTGAGAAATCGGGTGCCGGCATATATTCCATAATATCGGTGTTCTTATCCTTCATATAGGCAATGGTTGCCTCACAGGTTTCCTTAAGATTAAACGAGCATATATTGCTCGCCATTCCTACGGCTATTCCCTGGTTCGGATTTACAAGGATATTCGGAAACGCCGCCGGCAGCAGCGTAGGCTCTTTCATTTCCCCGTCATAGTTATCGACAAATTTAACCGTATTTTTGTTTATATCGCCGAAAAGCTCGGCACAAATAGGATCGAGGCGCACTTCCGTATATCTGGAAGCCGCATATGCCATATCTCTCGAATACTGTTTACCGAAATTACCCTGCGACTCGATAAGCGGATGCAGCAATGCTTCGTTTCCGCGCGTGAGTCTTACCATTGTTTCATATATTGCGCTGTCACCGTGCGGATTAAGCTTCATCGTCTGACCTACAACGTTTGCGGATTTGGTAAGCTTTCCGCCCAAAAGCCCCATTTTATACATTGTATATAAAAGCTTTCTGTGTGCGGGCTTTAATCCGTCAATTTCCGGAATTGCACGAGAAACTATTACGCTCATTGCATACGGCATATAGTTTTTTTCAAGTGTCTCTGTAATCGGCTGTTCCTCTATCGGCGCCGAAATAATTATATCTTCTTCTGTTTTCTTCTTTCTTGCCATAACTCACTCCTGCCTTCATATACGTCTAAAATTAAGCATTATTTTCCGCTCATAACATTATGATAAATCAAGCATCTCCATATAAAGTCCGCCGTTGATGGCTATATAGTCCTTTCTGCTTGCAATGTTATCTCCGAGCAGAATTTCAAACATCTGTGCAGTACGTTCAAGACTTTCCGGCGTTACGCGTATAAGGCGTCTTGTTGCAGGGTGCATTGTTGTAAGACTCATCATATCGGGTTGATTTTCGCCCAATCCCTTTGAACGCTTAATATCATATTCATCTTTTTCCTTTGAAAGTCCCGCTTCATTAAGAGCTGCGAGAATTTCATCCTTTTCCGCATCTGTATAGGCGAAATGCTTTTCGCCCTTGCGTTTTGTTTTCGTAACCGTTATTTCATAAAGCGGCGACTCCGCAATATACACCAGACCGGATTCAATAAGCGTAGGTGTAAGTCTGTAAAGCATCGTCAGAAGCAAGGTGCGAATCTGATAGCCGTCCACATCGGCATCGGTACATATTATAACCTTGCTCCAGCGCAGGTTTTCAATATTAAAGCTGTCCAGCCCTTTGCTGCCGCTTTTTATTTCAACACCGCAGCCCAAAACCTTCATCAAATCCACGATTACATCGCTCTTAAAAATTCTCGGATAATCCGCTTTGAGACAGTTAAGTATTTTTCCGCGTATCGGCATTATTGCCTGGAAAGAAGCGTCCCGCGCAAGCTTACATGAGCCGAGAGCTGAATCTCCCTCAACAATGTACAGCTCGCGTTTTGAAGCATCTTTTGTGCGGCAGTCAACAAATTTCTCGACACGGTTTGTTACATCCATCGTGCCGGTCAGTTTTTTCTTAATATCTATACGTGCTTTTTCCGCATTCTCACGGCTTCGCTTATTGACAAGCACCTGATTGGCTATTTTTTCGGCATCGGCTTTGTTCTCTATGAAATAAACCTCCAGCTGATGCTTAAGAAAATCTGTCATTGCCTCTTGAATAAACTTGTTGTTTATTGCTTTTTTTGTCTGATTTTCATAGCTTGTCTGTGTAGAAAAAGAGTTTATTACCAATGCCAGACAATCGGCGACATCATTAAAATTTATTTTAGATTCATTCTTATTGTATTTATTATTACTTTTAAGGTATCTGTCGATTGCATAAACAAATGCGGTTTTTACCGCTTTGTCGGGTGAACCACCGTGCTCCAGCCAACTTGAATTATGATAGTATTCCAATACATTTACGGTATTTGAAAAGCAGAATGCCACTTGCATTTTCATTCTGTAATCGTCCTTGTCCTCACGGTCGCGTCCCGTTCTCTCACATTCCCAGCTTTCCACGGTGGTAAAAGCTTTATCTCCGACCGTTTCGCTTACATAATCAACAATGCCGTTTTCATAATAATATTCAAACATTTCCAGACCTTCGTCCGTTTCGTTATACAAAACGAATTTCAGACCCGCGTTTACCATTGCCTGTTTATTGAGAGTATCCTTAAAGAACTCAACCGGAATATTTATATCCGTAAAAACCTCCGTATCGGGACGCCATTTCTGGACAGTTCCCGTCTGCACGCTGCGGGTAGGCTCTTTTTCAAGCTCCCCTACCGGCTCTCCTTTTTCAAAATGCAGGGTGTATTTGGTTTTATCACGCACTACCGTTACATCCATGTATTCGGACGAATACTGTGTGGCACACGCACCGAGTCCGTTAAGTCCCAGGCTGTATTCATACATTCCGCCGTTATTGTTGTCATATTTGCCGCCGGCATACAGCTCACAGAATACCAGTTCCCAGTTATAACGCTGTTCTTTCTCATTATAATCCAAAGGAATACCCCTGCCGTGATCACGAACTTCGATTGAATTATCTTTAAAACGAGTAATTTCAATAAGAGAACCATATCCTTCCCTTGCTTCATCTATTGAGTTTGACAATATTTCAAAAAAAGAGTGTTCACACCCCTCAAGACCATCTGAGCCGAAAATTACCGCCGGACGTTTTCGCACTCTGTCTGCTCCTTTTAACGAAACTATCGAACCGTTTCCGTACTCATGTTTCTTCTTAGGCATAGACTTATCCTTTCATAACATTATTGATATTCTTTATATTTTACCATACAAACATAGGTTTGTCAAATTATATACGTGCTTTTTCTGTTAAATCCTTGTTACAAAAGCATTAATTTTCTATATTATGCCATAAAAAAACGTATTTACTCACACATTAGAAATAAATTTCTCTGCTGGAATAAAATTTAACTGTTTTTTTTATTTACCTATTGTTTTACAGCATGTTTTGTGATAAAATAATAATATAAATATTTTAACATGGAGAAAAGGCTTGGATACGGTGTGTTTTTAACCGCTTTCTTTCAGGCTTGGTTTTTGTAAAATGAATCCTGCATATGTATATCTGCAAATTTACAGAATGTTTGACCGCTGCACACCGCTGCGCGTGGACTGCGGCGAATTATGCGGCAGTGCATGCTGCAAAGGCGATGACTGCGGAATGTATCTTTTCCCCGGCGAAGAAGAGGTTTATAAGCTTCTGTCGCCAGAACGGATTTCTGTTGAAAAATCCGATTTTTCATACACCGACAACGGAATAACGCATTATGTACCTCTGGCAATGTGCAGCGGCAACTGTGACAGATACGAACGTCCGCTGGCATGCCGCATTTTCCCTCTGACGCCGTATATTGACGGCAGCGGACAGCTGACAGTTATAATCGATCCCCGTGCCAAACGGCTCTGCCCTCTTGCAAAGGCTTTTTACATAGAAGATTTTGAGCGGGAATTCTTCAAAAAAATTCACAATACTTTTCTGCTGTTAACAAAGAACCGCCGCATACGGTCATTTATGAGGGAATACAGCTTATATCTTGAAGAATTTATGCGATTTTACAAATAATTTTACATTAAATACAGGGGGTAAAATATGAACGAAGAAAACAATGCGCCGGATTTTGGGGCCGACGCTCCCACGATTGTAGGAAAGCAAGCGGAGGAAATCAAAGAAGCAGTTTCAGCGGCCGAGGACATGGATGCGACAAAAGTTCTGCCGAAGCTGCCGGAAATTAATCATGAAGAGGATTTACCGGATGATGACGGAAACGAGGATGACTTTGATGATTTTTCCGGAGAACCCGAAGCGGCATCTGTTCAAAAATCCGAAACGGGAACAAAAACACAGGAGACAAAAAATGATGATTTTACAAATCCGCCACCCGAGACAATAAAAAAACATTTTTGGAAAAATACAGGAAAAATCCTTGCCGTAATCGGAGGTGTGGCAGCCGTATCGGTTATTGCACTGTTTATTGTTGCATCGGTTAAAAATCCGTCAAATACCGTTGCCCGAAATGTGTGGGTAGGCGATTTGAATGCAGGCGGATTATCATACGAAGATGTACTTGCGGCAATTGAAGCATCCGACTTAATGAGTGCAAAAAAAATCAAGCTTAAATGCAATGACAAATATTACGTATTTGACGGTGCGGATGTAGGCTCTGCCGCCAATGCCGAAGAAACCGCGAAATCCGCATTTGATTACGGGAAATCGGGTAATTTTCTTAAAGACGGCTTTGACGGAATAAAGCTTCTTTTTTTCAAAAAAGTACTTCCGCCCACCTCCGAACTGAATACCGATATGCTCGCAGAAGTACTGCAGCGCTTCGGAACCGATATTTACGGGGAATTAAAGCAGCATTCCGTTGAATTTCCCGATAATACCGCGGCTGTTGTGACTCCGGGACATACAGGATTTGACGGTGATGTTTCAACGGCACTTAAGGAAGTTGAGGAGGCTTTTTCAAAAGCGCAGTATGACTGCATAAGCGTAACCTTGAAAAGCGCACCGCCCGATGATTTTACAATAGAAACCTTTGATAATATTTGTTACAAAGACCCTGTCGATGCATATTATGAGGTTAAAAATAATACGGTAAATATCATTCCCGAACAGAACGGACGGTATATCAAAAAAGAGGAAGCCGCGGCATATCTTCCTCTGATTAAGGAGGGCGGCGAAGCTGTCAGCGTACCCGTGTATCCGGCATATGCGGATATTACCGCCGAAATGTTAAAAGAAAAGCTTTTTGCGGATACACTCGGTTCGTATTCAACATATTACGGTTCTTCAAATTCAAACCGCCGTGCAAATGTTGCACGCGCAGCAAGCCTTATGAACGGTAAAGTACTTGCTCCGGGTGAAGTATTTTCATTTAATGACACCGTAGGTCCCAGAACTGTCGGAAACGGTTTTTATACCGCCAAAGAGTATGTCAACGGCGAAAGCGTGGACGGCATAGGCGGCGGCACGTGTCAGGTAAGTACTACGCTTTATTCCGCGGTACTCTATGCGGACATGGGAATTGTACAGCGTGAAAATCATATGATGACAATTGGCTACGCACCGCTCGGTCAGGATGCTACGGTAGCATACGGCAGTGTTGATTTTAAATTTAAAAATACCAGTGATGCACCAATTAAGCTTGTTACGCGCGCGGACGGTTCAAATATCACTGTTTCGGTCATCGGTACCGCATGGAATCCAGCACGCGAGGTCAAGCTGTTCCACACCACCTCACAGTCGGGAGAAAATACTGTAGTTCAATCGGTAAGAAAGGTCTATTCAAACAATGAGCTTATCTCTACCGACAAGCTCGGAACAAGCGTATATAAACCTCACAAATAATATATCATAAAAAGCTGCTTCATCAAACGGGCGGCTTTTTATATGTTTTTGCTTTTATCTATTGACTTTTTCTTATTAACGGGTATAATAGTATAAGCTGAGAAATTTATCATTGCCGTATACGCGGCGGAACGGAGGAATGAAATGCAAAATAAATCATACGAAATAGATATGTGCCACGGTCCTTTGCCGAAAAAGCTTATACTTTTTTCGCTGCCGCTTATGCTTTCGGGAATGCTACAGCTGCTTTTCAATGCCGCAGATGTAATTGTAGTCGGAAGATTTGCTGGCAGTGAAGCTTTGGCAGCCGTTGGCTCTACGGGCTCTCTTATAACATTGATAACAAATTTATTTATAGGGCTTTCAGTCGGCGCAAATGTCATTGTTGCACATGCATTCGGAACAAAAAACTATAAGAGCATATCGGAAATTGTCCACACTGCTATGCTGCTGAGCTTTGTAAGCGGTATTTTCCTTGCTGTTATAGGTGTTTTTATCGCAAGATTTGCACTTGAACTTATGAGTTCGCCTGAGGATGTAATTGATTTGTCCGCATTGTATCTGAAAATATATTTCATGGGCATGCCGGCAACACTCGTTTATAACTTCGGAAGCGCTATACTCCGCGCCGAGGGTGATACACGCCGTCCCCTTTACATACTCTGTCTTGCAGGAATAGTAAATGTAATATTAAATCTGTTCTTTGTAATAGTATGCAATCTGTCGGTTGCCGGAGTTGCTATTGCAACAGTCACCTCGCAGGTGATTTCCGCCATATTGATTGTACGCTGTCTTATGACCGAAAAAAGCAGTGTAAAGCTTGATTTAAGGCGTCTTAAAATTCACAAAAACAGACTTATTCAAATATTGAAAGTCGGATTGCCGGCAGGCTTGCAGGGTATAGTATTTTCACTTTCGAATATAGTCATGCAGTCCGCAATAAATTCATTCGGTTCCGATACCATGGCAGGAAATGCGGCAGCGGCAAGTATTGAGGGATTTATTTATGTTGCCATGAACTCATTTTTTCATACATCGCTCACCTTTACGGGACAGAATTACGGTGCAGGTCAATACAAGCGTGTATTTAAAGTCTTTTTGATGTGCATAGCCTTTGTCACGGTAACAGGTCTCAGTCTGGGACTTATTGCATTGACTTTCGGTCATACGCTGCTCGGCATATATTCTCAAAAACCCAGCGTAATCAGCCAGGGACTTATTCGTATGAAATACATATGTCCGTTATACTTTCTGTGCGGAACAATGGATGCGGCGGTCGGCAGTATGCGAGGTCTCGGACGCTCTATGCTCCCGACAATTACATCACTTCTCGGTGCATGCGTTTTCAGAATGATATGGATTTTTACAATATTCAGCAATCATCACACACTGAATTGCCTTTATGTAATCTATCCTCTAAGCTGGGGTGTAACTTTCGGCGCAAATCTGCTTTGCTTCATGGTGATATACAGAAAACTTATAAAACAGGCAATAAGCTCAATGCATCACGGCAAGACCGCAGCAGCAAAATAATGCCACCAAATTCCAAAAAATAAATTACATAAAACTCCTTTTATTGCAAACACTAACTATGTACAAAATTTAAAAGGAGTTTTTTTCTATTATGAAAGCAACAGGAATAGTAAGAAGAATAGATGATTTGGGGCGAGTTGTTATTCCGAAAGAAATAAGAAGAACAATGCGCATTCGCGAAGGAGATCCGCTTGAAATTTACACCGAAAAAGACGGCGAAGTAATTTTCAAAAAATACTCTCCCATAGGTGAGCTTGGTGATTTTGCTGCAAATTACGCAGATACTCTTGCACAGGCAAGCGGTCACGGAGCATGCATAACAGACCGTGACAGCGTTATTGCGGTTGCGGGTGTTCCGAAAAAAGAGCTGATCGAAAAGCCGGTCTCGGCAGAGCTTGAAAATGTTATGAACGACAAAATAAGTGTTACGTATGAATCGGGTAAAATAATTCACGTAGCAGACGGCAATGATAAATATAATGCCGGAGTAGTTGTTCCTATTGTTTCCGAGGGTGATACAATCGGTTCCGTGCTCTTTATCATGAAGGACGGAGAACGTCCGTCAGAGGTCGAAAGCAAGCTTGCGGAATCTGCCGCAGGATTTTTGGGCAGGCACATGGAGGGTTAAGCTTGGTTTTCAGCAAAAAAACAGACCTCACGGTCAAGGTACGATGTTCATGAGAAAATAAAATTCCGCAGGATTGAAAAAAAGTCTTGCGGAATTTTATTTATCGGGTATTATTTAACGCCGTTTAAACCCAACATATTATTCATTTTATTTGAATGTGCATGGCATATTGCCAAAGCAAGCGCGTCTGCCGCATCATCGGGTTTCGGAATTGCATTAAGCCCCAGAATCATCTTCACCATCTGCTGTATCTGCTGCTTCTGAGCACGTCCGTATCCTGTAACACTTTGCTTTACCTGCAGCGGTGTGTATTCACTTATCGGTATATTATGATTTGCCGCCGCCACAAGAAGTACTCCCCTCGCCTGCGCCACATTTATAGCGGTTTTCTGGTTTGAATTAAAAAACAATTCCTCAATTGATATGCAGTCGGGCTTGTATTTTTCTATGTAAAGCTCCATTTCATCATATATTTTTTTCAGTCTTGCAACGGTATTCATTCCTGCAGGGGTTGTTATTGCGTTATATTCCAAAGTTCTGAATTTATTACCGACATACTCCACAACGCCTATACCCACAATAGCATATCCCGGATCTATTCCTATAATAATCATTATTTCTTGCTGTCCTTTTTAACATATACAAAGGATAAGAGCTTATCCGATATATAAAACTTTTTGCATGATGCAATATAGCCGAGCGTTGTAGCGGCAATCGGAGTAATGAGCATAATTGCAAGACCGTACCAGGGCACTTCACCGCCGGCATCGCCCAGAAATCCGAAAAACGGAAAATTCCAGAACAAAAATACTGCATTTAATGCAATTGCCTGCCAGCTTTGCAGTACTCCGTCACTGCTGAAATTCGCCCACACAAGCTTGTAGCATATAAACAATATAAGCGTTATGCATGCAATCATAACCCCGAATAATACCCCTTTGCGGTAATCGGGCTTAAGCGGTGTGTAGGATTTATTATCATGAGCCGCTGCATTCCCCGCCGCCGAGTACATCATAGAAAAATACACCAGCGAAAATACAATTCCGGCAATGATTTTCAGAAGTGTTTTTTCAAACATGAAACTGAATGCCAGAAGCTGCAATACCGCAGCAATAAAAACCGCCGCCAAATGATTCAGCAGCATGTGTCTGTATTGATAACCTACCGTAATTTTTGATTTATCTTTCATAATTCTCTCCATTCTGCCGCGTGTCTGCGGCTCATTTTAAAAGCTGCCCGCTTCAATTCCTGCAATATACCCCGATGACCATGCCCACTGCAGATTATATCCTCCGCAGTCACCATCAATATCCAGTACCTCACCGCAAGCATAAAGTCCTTTGTGTATTTTTGATTCCATAGTATCCGGATTGAATTCCGATGTATCCGCTCCGCCCTTTGTCACCTGTGCATTATTCCACGACATAGTCCCCGTTATGTCAAAGCGCCATGATTTGATTATCCCGGCTGCCGCATCTATTTCGGAACTATCGAGAGAGGCTGCCGTTCGTGAGAGCGGTGCGGCATTTATGACTTTTAATATTGCCTGTCCGATGCGTTTATTTAACATTCCCGTAAAAAATTCTTCAAGAGGGCGTTTGGGAAACATCGCCGTTCTGGCATATAAAATATTCTCGACTTCCTCTTTTGAGTATTCGGGCATTATATCCAGTACGGCATATCGGTTATCATCAAGCCGTGAACTTAATGTAAAAACCGGCGGACCCGAAAGCCCGTATTCGGTAAATAAAATTTCTCCGTCATCTGAATTTTCTCCGATTGTTAGTCTGCCGTTTACTTTGATTCCCTTAAGCTTTCTGACGATTTCCGTGTTTGTTTTTATCTGAACCAAAGATGGCTTGAGCTTTGTTATTCTGTGTCCGAGTGCTTTCAATAATGAATAGCCTCCGCCGTTTGAGCCTAAGCTTGGTGAGGCACAGCCACCGCAGGCAATAATAACCTTATCGGCATATCCGCGTTCGTTTTTATACGAAACTATTTCAAAGCCGTTTGCCGTTTTATTAACTTTGCATACTTCAAATTTATTTCTCACCGCTACACCGTCCTCAGCTATACGCATACGCAAAACGTCAAGCACTGCCGATGCACGGTCGCAGTACGGGTATACTTTCCCTCGTTCCTCTGCTTTATATACAATACCGAGTTCCCCGAAAAATTCAAGTGTTTCCTTTACCCAAAAGCGCTTAACGGCACCTTTCACAAAATCCCTGTGTTCACCGTAATAATTGTCGGCACAGGCATTTATATTTGTCAGATTGCAGCGCCCGTTTCCGGTAGCAAGAATTTTTCTTCCGACTCTTTCGCTGCTTTCATATATTGTTACGGAAGCACCGCTTTTTCGTGCGGCAACAGCTGCCGCAAGTCCCGAAGCACCGCCGCCGATTACTGCGATTTCCATTTTCAGTCCCTTACCTCCGGTTCTGCTTTCTTTTTCTTTCTTGCTTCATACTCGGCAATGCCGTCGGCAGCCACTGTCTGCAAAACCGCCGCCACCGGCACGGATAATAACATTCCCAAAAATCCGAACAGACTTCCTCCGACGGTTACCGCAACAATTATCCACAGCGGACGCATATCAAGCGACATACCCATAATTTTGGGAGCCATGATATTTCCGTCAATCTGCTGCATAATAAGCAGCGTAACCGTTGTCCATACCGTTTTCCAGATGCCCCCTGTCAGCAGAATAATAATCTCCGCTATCACAACCGAAATAATAGAACCGAAATACGGTATCATATCCATTGCGCCTATAAAAAGCCCCAGAACAACCGCATACTTAACTTTCATTATCGAAAGTGCTATCGTACATGCAATTGCCATAATAATACTGCACATCAGTCGGCAATAAATATAACTTGTAAAAATTTCATTTGCGCGGTGTGCATACCGGCATATATTGTCCGCCGTTTCTTTTTTGAAAAATATTCGTATTATTCTTATAAGTGCGTTTGTTATTCTTTCCTTATCAAGCAGCATATATATTGACGCTATCAAAGCTATGACCGCCGAAAAAATTCCCGTTGTCATATGGAATACGCTTTGCGCGTATTTTCCGATTTCATCGGGGTTTATTTTTCCGATAAAAGCATTTATTGTAGCTGATGCATCTATCGTTTCAGCTTCAAGCAAGCCAAATCTTTTTACAATTTCAAGATTTTCAATGCGATTTATAATCTCACTTGCATAATTAGGCAGATTTAATGATAATTCCACAATGTTTCTGTACAGTGCAGGTACAAACTTCATTATTATAAGTCCTGCCGCAGCAAGAGCCATAAGATATATAACAAGTATGCTTATGCCGCGGGCACGTTTTCTTATAAAATCAACCTTAACCTTTTTTAAAAGCTCCGCTATCTTTTTTGCCGGCAAATTAAGCAGATATGCAATAACAAATCCCCAGAAAAACGGCTTGAATGCATTTAAAACCACACCTATTGCCTTACCTATATTCCCTATATTATCAAATGTTTTGTATACTGCAATTACCGCTATACAAAATATAAATGCAACAATCCATTTGTAATAATCCTTTAATCTTTTCACAAGCGTTCCTCCGTGTAATGATATTTACATTATACAGCAAATGGGGGTGTATGTCAAACACCCCCATATAAGACAGCCAAGACTTCCGTCCCGGTCTGCCGTTTATAATTCAAGCTTATTTAGCCGGTGTTACTATAACCAAAGCACCGACAAACGCACCGTTTGAGATAGTACCCCTTACGTCAACAGTGTCGCCTTCCTTAACGTTGCTCATTTTCATTGTGCTGCCGTCCACACCTATAAACTTAGTGCTGTTTTCCTTGCAGAACACTGTGGTGGTTCCCGTATCGCCGTCACCCTGCACGGTAATAAATCCGTAAGATGCATTGATTGCCTTAACCACACCCGTAACGGCACCCGATGTTGTCTGTGTAGAAGATGCCGAAATTGCGGTAATTGCCTGACTTTCAACCGTAAGCGTTACGGAATCTCCGACTCTGAAATCATACAATGTTCCCTCTGAACCGTTAATCGTTATCTTTACGTCATTCGGAATTTCATAGTCCTTTTCCGTTCCGTTTACGCTTATCGTCATAGACGGCTGTGCCGAGATAGTGAGTGATTTTATTATACCGCTCACCTTTGAAGTCTTTGAAGTTGCCGATACCTTTATTATTTCACCGTACTCGATTGTGAGTGTAACCGTATCTCCGGCATAAATTGAGCTTAAGTCAGAATCAAGCGAGTTCTTTTTTACCGAAACCTTGCTGCTTATCGGATATGTTTGATTATCATATTCGGAATCCGCATGCGAAATAGTCATTGTAAGTGTCGGTTCTATGGAAATATCCTTTACAACAGCGCCCTGAACAGTCGTAGTCTTCTGCAAGCCCGTGATTACATTGACCTCTCCGTTGACAAGATTAAGCTCTATTGAATCATTTTTATTAAAGCTTCTTATGGTAGCTGAGGAACCGTCATATGTAATCGAAACATTTTCGGCACATTTATAATTAACCTGTGTTGACTGTCCGGCAGGAATAACAGCTATGGTTATGACACCGTTTGAACTGCTGTATCCCATGAATTTACCAGTTATTGTTTCATCCGGAACTTCCGAGAGCGTATCTACATAAATAAGCTTTTTGCCCGAATATGTGAATACCGCACTCATACCGACGGTAAGGTTTGACGGTATCATCTGTACCCCTACCGCGTTCATTACCGTATTATCGTCATAGCTTACCGTTTCAGCCTCGGCACCGTCTCTTTTTATGGTACACGTTTTAGCTTCGGTATCCACAGCAACCAGCTTCGCCGTAACGAATGAATAATCCGCCGCATCAATTACCCTCTGCAGCATAACCGCTATCTGGCTTCTCAAAACGGAAGTCAGCGGCGAAAACTTATTGCCGTCCATGCCCTTTAAGATTTCCGCATCGGACGCATATTTTACGTAGCCTGCCGCTGCCTGCGGTATGGTATTCGCATCGGCATAATCAAGCTTTACATTTCCGGCTGCTGCCGCGGTCTTGTCTCCGCCCATTGCCTTTGTTATTATAATTGCCGCCTCATATCTTTTCATCGGCTTTGATTTTTCATCATCTTTTAAATATGTATCAAGGTCGGTCTTTTTGAGCACGCCTCTGTACATAAGATAAGCAATATCGTCCTGTCCCCATTTAAGACCGTATGAATCCACGGTTTCTCCGTACTGCTCCTTTGCCAGCTTCATGATTTCCGCATTGAGCTTGCTGCTGCTTCCCATTGCTCTGGCAAACAAAGACAGACATTCCTGACGGGTTACTTCGTTATCCGGACGGTATGTATTATCCTCATATCCCGTGATATATCCCTCTTCATACATTTTCTGAATTTGTGCCGCACACCAGCTGTACTGTGCATCGGAAATATCATTAAATGAATATTTCGTATTTGCAGCAAACGCCGGAACACATGCCGCAGCGGTCATTGCCGCACATACTGCCGCCGATGTAACGAGTTTTGTCAATCTATTCATTGTTTGTTCTCCCCTTTTTACTTATTCTAACTATAGCAAATCTATCGTTATACATTATATAACGATTTACACTTTTGTCGAATTAATTATAGCATATATATACAAAAACTGCAACACTTTTTACGTTTTTACCATATTTTTTAACGAAATTTACATAATAGTCACACTTTCGAAATCTTTTTGAAACTTCCAGAACTTACAGCTTGATTTTTCATTCGGTTTCGTGTAGTATATAAAGCGTGGTCGGTGGTTGACATAAAACAGTTGACATAATTCATCAAGCATCTGTCTCCTCAGCTGTTCGTCTTACCGCCGCACCTTGCAGGCTATATATAAAGGATAAGGGGTTACCCCGGGAGGTTTTTATGAACAAACTTACAAAAAAGCTTTTGTGCTCCGCTGTTGCGGCAGGAACTCTGCTTTCGGCAGTTCCGTCATTTGCGGCAATTCCCGCCGATGTTGAGGGTACAAGATTTGAAGAGCCGGTTCAGATTCTTTCCGCACTCGGAATAATGAACGGCGACGAAAACGGTAAATTCCGTCTTGATGACACAATAATCCGTTCAGAGGTTACAAAAATGGCAGTTCATGCAATGGGACTCGAAAGCGCTGCCGATTCATCAAAGGGGCAGTCGAACTTCAGCGACGTTGCAGCAGACCACTGGGCGAACGGATATATAAACATCGCCACATCATTAAAGCTTATCGAAGGTGACGGTGACGGCAAATTCAGACCGAATGATACCATAACCTACGCTGAAGCAATGGCAATTATGATACGTGCAACAGGCTACACGATTGCAGCGAACGACAAAGGAGGATACCCTAACGGCTATATGTCGGTAGGTACTTCAAATGGCTTTGCCAACAACGTAAAGTGCGGTCAGTCCGAGAAAATATCGCGCGGCAATGTTGCGTATCTCACCTCAAACGCTCTTGAAGTAAAGCTTATGGAGCAGAAAGGCTTCGGCACAAACTCATCATACGAAATAACAGAAAAAACATTATTAAAGGATAATCTTAAGGTAACAAAGGAAGAAGGACAGATAACAGCGGTTGAAAAGGCATCTCTTGCAGGTTCTTCATCGCTGAACAAAGGTCAGGTAACACTCGGAAGCACCACTTATGACACACAGCTTAACATGAGCAATCTGCTCGGATATAACGTAACAGGCTATATCAAAGAAGCTTCCGTCGGAAATGATGAGCTTATACTTGCATTGCCTATAGCAAACAAGAATACCTCGGTTAAAATCGACTCGGAGGCATTTTCAAAGCTGACAGAGAAAAACGGCAATAATGCAATCGTATACTTTACCGATACAAACAACTCGAAAACCGCTACAGTTGAACTGGCAAAAGAGCCGATTATGATATATAACGGCAAATATGAAAAGTTTGACTTAAAGCAGCTCGACATGAGTGACGAAAACGGTCATCTTACTCTGCTTGATGCCGACAAAGACGGCAAGTATGAAATTGTATTCGTAACAAAGTATGATAATATCGTAGTTGAGGAAGTAACAGGCTCAAATAAGATTTCGGATAAATACGGAAATGCAGCTCTGAAGCTTGACGATGATGTTGACTATACGCTTACAATGGGCTACAATGAGATTGCTGTTTCCGACCTTAAGGAATACGACGTTCTGTCTGTGGCAAAAAGCCTTGACGGAGAGCTTTATACGATTACCGTAACAAGAAACCCCATTGACGGCAAGGTTACGGCAGTTGACGATACAGGCGTGTATATCGCGGACAATCATTATAAAATCGCGAAAAACTATACAGAATCCGTAAACATCGGTCTTGAGGGAACTTTCTATCTTGATGCGGAGGGTAAAATAGCCGCTGTCGACACAACAAAGAGATTAAGCTCAAACTATGCTTACCTTATAAGAGCATACACCAATACAAACACAGATGAAGCTACAATGTTCAGATTATTCACAAAAGAAGGAAAAGAAGTAACGGTTGAAGCGAACGAAAAGATAAAGTTTAACGGAAAGAGTGGCGTTAAGGCAAAGGATGCCGTTAAGTCACTCACAGGCGATGATTCGGCTACGGTACGCCGTCTTGTAACCTATTCCGTAAATTCATCGGGCAAGCTTACCGTTCTTGACACAGCAAAGGATAACACTTCAAACGGTGCAATCGACATTGAAAACTTTACGATGAATTATTCACTTAAGAATGCGCAGTATTCCGCAGCAACATCAAAGCTCGGAAATGTCAGAATAACAAATGATACTGTTATATTTGAAATCACCGAGGACAGCGCGGATTATTCAATTCGTCAGAAAGACGTATTTGAGGACGAGCAGAATTATGATGCCGAAATATACGATATGACAGAAAACTACACCGCAAAGGTAGTGGTTCTGACAAACTCGGCTGTAAAAGCAAATGCAGACTCTTCACTCGCTGTAGTTAAAAAGATTGTAAAAGCCACAAACTCAGAAGATGAAGAAACAGATATGCTCCAGGCATTGTCCGACGGCAAAGAGGTATCGGTATTCGCGGAATCGGAAAACGTACTTGTAAAGGGCGACAGCAAAAAGCTTGAAGCAGGCGACCTTATCCAGTACCGCACAAACTCAAAGGGTGAAATAACAAGCATCAGAGTTCTCATGGATATACAGAACAAAGACACGGAAAGCTCGGCTGAACCCGTTGAAAACCTTAAAACAGTATACGGTAAGGTTACAAAGAAGTTTACAAACACAATCAACGTAACGGTAAACGACGGCGGTATTGTAAACTATGAGCTTCCCGAAAATGTTAAGGTATATGAGGTTGATACAACAATCTCAAAGAATAACATTAACACAGCATCGGTAAAGGATATCCAGAATTACGATGCGGATGACAACAACAGAGTGTTTATTAAGCTTTATAAAGATGTTGTTCAAGAGGTTGTAATCATCAAATAAGCATCCGGAAAATCTATCATATCTTCTCACCTTTCACAATTACAATTAATACGCGCCCCGAGTTTCTCGGGGCGCACACTCTTTTATCAGAATTTAAAATATTCCTTTGCGTTTTTGTAGCAAACACCCTCGACTATTTCGCAAAGTGTTTCCTCGTCATAGGGGTACTCTCCCTCCTCTACCCATTTGCCTATCAGATTACAGAAAATCCGTCTGAAATATTCATGGCGCGTATATGATACAAAGCTGCGTGAATCGGTGAGCATTCCAACAAAGCGCGAAAGCAGACCGAGATTTGCCAGTGCTTTCATCTGCTCCTCCATTCCGTCGCGGTTATCATTGAACCACCAGCCTGAGCCAAACTGGATTTTACCCGGTACGGGAGCTTTCTGGAAATTGCCGAGCATAGTACCCAGAACATAATTATCTTTCGGGTTGAGCGTATACAAAATTGTTTTTGGCAGGCTGTCTTTCATTTCCAGCTTATTAAGCAGCTTTGAAATTCCCTTTGCTATTTCAAAATCATTCACCGAGTCAAAGCCCGTATCCGCACCAAGCTTTTCAAACATTCTCATGTTGTTATTGCGCATTGCACCTATGTGCAACTGCATAGTCCAGCCGCGCTTTGCGTATTCTTCACCGAGAAATACAAGCTTGTCGATAATATCATCATTTATTTCGTCAACCGCATGGTCGGACAGTCTGCATCCGTTTTCATTGAAATAATCCATACGCTCGGTTATATCATTGCCGATATTATCGAGGTCGGGACGAAACGCAGGTATAACCTTAACATCAAAATTCTTCAGCTGCTTGTGATATTTCAAATCGTCATACGGGTTATCGGTGGTGCATATTACCTCCACATTTGACATTTTTATAAGTCCCTGTGCCGAAAATTCATCTTTTTCAAGACATTCGTTCACACGTTCCCATATTTCCTCCGCTGTTTTTTCGCTGAGTGTTTCATCAATGCCGAAATAACGTTTCAGTTCAAGGTGTGTCCAATGATACATCGGATTTCCGATCATAAGCGGAACAGTCTTTGCAAACAGCTTCCACTTTTCAAAATCATCGGCATTGCCTGTTATGTATTCCTCGTCTATTCCGTTTGAACGCATCAGCCGCCACTTGTAATGATCTCCTCCCAGGAACAAATCATATGCATTTTTAAATTTATAATTTTCGGCAATTTTCTGCGGCGGAATATGACAATGATAATCAATTATAGGTAAATCCTTCGCGTAACTGTGATACAGTTTTTTTGCCGTTTCATTTTTCAGCATAAAATCATCATTAATAAAGCTCATAATATTACCTCCATGTAAATTATAGCTTAATTGTAACATTAACAGCAGATATTGTCAATTGTTTTTTTACTTTAATTCAGTAGCCTCCGGTTCTGCAAAATCTCCGAGCAAATCACCGCTTGCTTTCAAAAGTTCTGTAATCGTCTTTGCAAGATACCTTGCTCCGTTTTCGTTGAAATGTGTCAGATCGCCGTTTGGGTGGCTTTGCAGATAATCCTGATTAACCGCAGCAATCTGTTCCTTTGTGCAATAGTATTGATTTCTTGACTTCTCAAGTCCGAGTTCTTCAAAATGCGCCCATGACTCGGCATTCAAGTCAAGCAGCGTAACCCCCGCTTCGGCAGCGACGGCTTTCATCGCCTCCGCGCGCTCCAGTACCGAATTTGCGGTATTCCAGCGTTCTGTGGGAGGAGTGATAAGCACAGCCTTTGCACCCTTTGACCATGTATCGGTTATATAATTTTTCAGATTTTCCTTGTATTCTTCAATGGTTGTGTAACGCTCAGCCACCGTTGACTTGTCGTTATGTCCCATGGAAATAAATACATAGTCATTTTCTGAAAGTGTTGCCATTATTCCCGGTACGCCGTTGCAGCTGTCATTTTCCTCCCAGCGTCCCTCCGCGCGGAAAGTTTTGGTGCTTCTTCCCGCTTCCGCACAGTTATCGACCGTTAATTCCGTTTTCTCCGGGGGCATAAAATGTCATATAACAGCCCTTTATGTTCGGAGTACTCGAAAGCCCGAAGTAATATTCTCCCGACCTGTATGCGCCTGTTCCGAGGTCTATATCGTCATCCATTTTTAAATCATATTCAACAGTAAAATTCTCGCCGTCCGAAAACTGCGCCGCTTTTGCGGCATTAAGCGAAACACCGTAAACTCTGCTCGCTGTATTGTCAAGCTCGGCAGTCTTACTTCTGACATGGAGATATTTGTTTTCGTTATCCCCGGCAACTTCAGCCGAAAAGGTTTCATCTTTAAAATCAACCGTAGTATAAGTCCAGCCTATACTGTCGCCTGCCGTTCCTGCCGAATAACTTTCAAAATTCTCACCCCATACCGCTGACTTTGCCTCGGCTTTGTGCTGCAAAAGCGGCATGCCCGATACCGTCACAGCCGCACTTACCGCAAAGGCAAAAAGTCTGTTAAAAAATTTCATGTCCGTTCACTCCTTATTTTTATGTAAAATTTACGCTTATATCTTAGCATTACGGCGCATTTAAAGTCAACGGTCATTATTTCGGATATGAGGTTACTTATTTGGATAATACAAAAAACGCTTGAAACAGCAAAATTTCAAACGCTTTTTTGTGATTTATTCATCATGTACAAGAAATTTCATTTTATCCAATGCATCTCTTATTTTATCGAGAGTACTTTCATCGGCTGCGGTAACTGTATGATAATGGTATTCCGAGGTGACTTTTTTTAGCGGACTCGAGCGTCCTGATTTCAGACTTTCGATATATTCCGATACATCTTCATCGGACGCAATGTTAAGAGCACCCTCTATTTTTCCGTAAATCCTGTGCCAGACAAATACATTTTTAACCACTCCGCCCAGCGAAACTATGGTGCGCAATTCCTTTTCTATTTCATTATCGTCATGCACCACCTTAAACACACGTTCCGAGCGCGGCGGCATATTGACAATATAGCCGCGGTTTGTTGAAATGATGGCATATCCCTGTTCTTTCAGCTGCGATATATCCTTTACAATTATCTGGCGCGAAACGGACATTTTATCTGCCAAAGCTCCTCCCGATAACGGTATGTCGCTTTCTGAAATAAGCTTTATAATTTTCCCGCGTCTTTCAGCTCCGTTCAACTGGCATCTCTCCTTTAAACAGCATGTAAATTTTTAAGAGACAAATCAAGTATCGGCGCACTGTGCGTAAGCGCTCCGCTCGATATATAATCAACTCCCAAATCAACAAGCTTTGGGGCATTTTCAAGCGTAACATTTCCGCTGCATTCGGTTTCGGCTCTGCCGCCTATATATTCGATTGCCTCGCGCATCATGTCATACGTCATATTGTCGAGCATTATAATATCCGCACCTGCCTCTACAGCCTCGCGAACCATATCCATATTTTCGACTTCAACCTCAATCTTTCTGACAAACGGTGCATATTCCTTTGCCATGTGCACCGCCTCCTTAACTCCTCCTGCTGCCGCGATATGATTATCCTTTAAAAGCACACCGTCGGACAGATTAAACCGATGATTATATCCTCCGCCTGCTTTGACCGCATACTTTTCAAATATACGCATATTGGGAGTGGTTTTTCTGGTATCCAAAAGCTTTGTTTTACCGCCTTCAAGCATGCTTGCGATTTTTTTCGTATATGTAGCAATTCCGCTCATTCTCTGCAGATAATTGAGTGCCGTTCTTTCGCCGGATAAAAGCACACGTATATCACCTGTAACCTTGCCGACAAGCTCACCGCTTTTTACGGCATCACCGTCATTAAAATACAATTCCGTAACCGTATCGCCGTCAAGCAATTCAAATACGCGCTTAAACACCTGCAATCCCGCAATTATTCCGTCCTGCTTGCATATAAGCTCAACCTCACCCTTGCAGTAATTCGGCATAACCGCATTTGTGGTTATATCCTCGCTTGTTATATCCTCCCTTAATGCCTGCATTATAAGCTCATCGGCATTCGCTTTCATGGTTATGCTGTTCATGATATATTTTCTCCCTTTCTATTGATTTTAAAATATTTTCTTTATAATTTCTGTCACAGTCCGTGTATCGGCTCAGATCAAACGCAACATCGCCCGATGCACGTGTATAGTTTTCTGTTATATCCCTTGCGGCGCGCTGTGCGAAAACAAGGCTTTCAAGCAATGAATTGCTGGCAAGCCTGTTTTTACCGTGTACACCGTTGCATGCTGTTTCACCGACCGCATAAAGTCTGTCCATCGATGTTTTCGAGTACTTATTTACTTTTATGCCCCCCATAAAATAATGCTGGCTCGGAACAACGGGGATACATTCTTTCAGAACGTCATACCCCTCCTCCAGACATCTGTTATATATATTCGGAAAATGCGATAATATTTCTTTATTCGGTATAGGTGCCATTGAAAGACGTACATACGGCATATTATCCTTTTTCATCTGCTCTTTTATCGCGGCAGCAACAACATCACGCGGCAGCAGCTCATTAACAAACCGTTCACCTGCGGCATTAAGCAGAATTGCTCCCTCTCCGCGTACCGATTCCGATATTAAGAACCTCCGTCCGCGTTTTTGGGAATAAAGCGTTGTCGGGTGAATCTGGATGTAGTCGGTATTAAGCAGCTTAACTCCGTGTTTTAACGAAATAGCAAGCGCATCGCCCGTAAGATGCGGATAATTTGTTGAGTTTTCGTACAATCCGCCGATGCCTCCGGTTGCAAATACTGTGTAGTCAGCTTTTATTGCGGTCATTTCACCGTTTTTGTATCTGGCAATTATTCCGCGGCATTCACCGTCCTGCTCCAAAGTATCAATCATTTCAAGGTTTTCAATGATTTTTACATTCTTAAGCGTTTTCACCTTTGCCAAAAGTTTGGAGGTTATTTCCTTTCCCGTTATATCCTTGTGAAAAAGTATACGCGGAATTGAATGAGCGCCCTCGCGCGTGTAAACCAAATTTCCGTTTTCATCACGCTCAAAATCCACACCGCACTCAATAAGAATTTTTATGACGGACGGCGATGATTTTATCATTATATCCACCGATTCTTTATTATTCTCATAATGACCGGCACGCATTGTGTCCTCAAAATACAAATCGTAATCATCGGGACTTTTTAAAACGCAGATTCCTCCCTGCGCCAAAAATGAGTCGCTGTCCTCCTCGCCCTCTTTTGTTATCATGAGTATGTTTTTGTCGGACGGAAGATTAAGCGCGCAGAATAATCCGCTCACTCCCGTTCCGGCTATAACCACATCTGTCTTTATGTCCATTACACATTTCTCCAAATTCTTCCCTTGCTCTATCTTCGCCGCAAGGCATTTTATGCTATTATACATCAAAAGTTTACAGTTGTCAAGACAGGTGTAAACTTTCGTGAAAAAGCATAAAAAAACGGAATAAATTTACCGTTTTTCGCAAAAAATAAAAAAAACACAAATTATCGGAGGCAAATATGAAAAATAAAATGACCGCTCAGGAATACAATGAATACGTAAAGCAGAAAACGCCCAATTCCAAAATAGCGAAAAACTGTATAATGGCTTTTCTGTTCGGAGGATTTATCTGCTGTATAGGTCAGGCAATTCTTAATATGTACAAGCATTTCGGTCTTGCAGAAGAAAATGCCGCAGCTGCCACCTCAATCACACTGATTTTTTTAGGCGCCCTTTTGACCGGTCTTGACATATACCCCAAAATTGCAAAGCATGCAGGTGCCGGAACCATCGTTCCCATTACCGGCTTTGCCAATTCGGTTGTTGCTCCGGCGCTTGAAGCCAAAACTGAGGGATATGTTCTGGGTACGGGCGCAAAAATTTTTACAATTGCCGGCCCTGTTATACTGTACGGAACACTTGCTTCATTCATTGCCGGAATTATATACTGCATTGCTTTATAGGATAATTCGAAACCGGCTGTAAAAAAGTGCATAACGCATAAAACGCATCACTCGGAGTATGAATATCCCCCGAGCGATGCGTTTTATGCGTAGTTCAAGACAGCTGTCGCTGCAATGCCCTTGAACATTCTGTAACTTTTTAACAGTCACTTATCTCTCTTTATAAAATGCCTTATAGGCACGATATGCCATGTAAATATCTCCTTTTGCCGTCACCTCAAACGGAGCATGCATCGAAAGCACGGGAACACCGCAGTCTATAACGTCCATGTTGAGATTTGCCACATACTGCGCAATAGTTCCGCCGCCGCCCTGGTCTACCTTTCCGAGTTCTCCCGTCTGCCAGATAACTCCGTTATCGTCCATAATTTTTCCTATCTGATATACGAATTCCGCATTTGCATCGGAGGAATCGTATTTTCCTCTTGCGCCTGTATATTTCGTAAGCGCAACACCGTAGCCGGCATAGGAAGCATTATTCTTTTCCGACACATATTCATAATTCGGATCTACCGCCGCATTAACATCTGATGACATGCAAGCCGAGCGGCTTATGGTTTTGTTATATGCGGTTACTGAGCAGCTGCCGGTTGCTTTTTCCACAATTTCGGCAATTACCATCTGCATAAAAGCGCTCTGTGAGCCGGTATTGCCCATCGAGCCGATTTCCTCTTTGTCGGCAAAGAATGCGGCTGCGGTCTTTTGGGGTGTCTTTATATCAAGTATACCCTTTAAAGCTGTGAACGCACACACTCTGTCGTCCTGACCGTAAGCACCGACAAAGCTTTCATCAAGACCTACGTTCCTTGCTCTTCCGGCAGGTACTATCTCTATTTCCGCACTCTGGAAGTCCTTTTCACACATTCCGTATTTTTCGTTAAGAAGCTTAAGCACTGCAAATTTAACCTTTTCCTTTACGTCCTTGCTTTTTTCCGGCATACCTGCAATGAGTATATTCATATTTTCTGCCTCAATGCCCTCGGTCATTTTCTTCGACATCTGATCCTTTGCAAGATGCGGCAGCAAATCCGTTATACAGAATACGGGATCGCTGTCCTTTTCACCTATGGAAAGCTCTGTTTTTCTGCCGTCTGCGGTTATAATCACCCCATGTATCGCAAGCGGCAATGCTGTCCACTGGTATTTCTTTATGCCGCCGTAATAGTGCGTTTTTAAAAGCGCCATATCGGTGCTTTCATACAGCGGATTCTGCTTTAAATCCAGTCTCGGTGAATCTATATGCGAGCCGACGATATTTATTCCATCCGTAATATCCTCCGTACCGATAACCGCCATAAAGACATTTTTCAATCTGTTTACGGCATAAATTTTATCTCCGGCTTGCAGAGTAGCTTTGGATTCGAGCGGAACAAAGCCGTTTTCCTCCGCTTTTTTAACTATTTCCTTAACACATTCACGTTCGGTTTTGCCGTTATCCAAAAAGCCGCGGTATTCATCGCACAGTGAAAGCATTTCCGCCTTTTCGCCGTCCGTAATTTCTTCATACACGTTCTTCCGCTTCAACGCAAGACTCTCAAACAATTCCTTATCTTCCATTATGTATCAATCCTTCCGCCTATGTATTATAAAATCAGCCGCATTAAGAATAAAACCGTTCCTAATGCGACCGTATTTTAATCGTTTATTTCTTCTTCCTCGTCATCTTCCGCAACGGGTTCCTCATTCACCGTATTCGGAGTCTCGGGAATTTCGGGAGTATTTTCCTCCTCCTTTTCAAAGCTTACACCTTCAATATGAATATTTACCTTTTCAACATTCATACCTGTCATTGTTTCCACATTATTTTTTACATTTTCCTGTATTTCCCATGCCAGCTCGGGGATTCTTACACCGTAGTCCACCACAATGTATAAATCAAGCAATACGGAATTTTCCGTTATCTCAACCTTTACACCTTTACCCTGATTTTTTCTCGCACCGAACATCTCGGCAATTCCGCCGGCAAACGAGCTGTACATACAATGCACACCCTCGATTTCCGTCGCTGCCATGCCGGCAATAGTCGAAACAACCTCCGCCGAAATTTTTATATTCCCTATTTCCTCGCCTGCTTCCGTATCATCGACAGATGTCACTATCTCTGTACCCTCGGCATCGGTAAATGCTGTTTCCTCTCTTGTTTTATTTTCGTCCATTTTACAATCCTCCTGTAAAAATAAAGTAATCGTCTTATAAATATATTATTTATTATAACACATAATTTATTTAACTTCAACTATTTTTACATTTTTTGCGGATATTTTTAAATTATCAGTCGCAATTTCCGTAAGTTTCAATGCGTCCTGCTCGGAAAATCCGTCCTTGCGCACCGTTATATCCGCCTTGTCATCATCGATATACACGCATATTTCCCCATATCCCTTTGACTGAGCTATGCTTTCTATCTGAGATTCCTTTTCTATATTCTGTGCCTGTGCAAGAATTTTATCGCCTGCTTTCTTGCGTATTTCGGAATCAAAGCTTTCGTTTGCTGCTGTTTCGTTTAAAATTTCCAAAGACCTTGAACGTGATTTTTCCTTATCAAGCCTTGCCTGCTCAAAATAATTTGCCTCTGCCGATGCAGGCTCGCTTTTTTCTTCACTGCTTGTCTGTGTCTGCGCATTTTCAGAGGTTTCCTGTGCCGCTTCACCTGAATTTTCATCCACTTCCTCAACAGAATTTACATACTGCGCTTCCCCGAGCTTCTTTCCCGTTTCAATATAGCTTTCTCCGTCGCGGACATGCACCGTATCCTGATACGACCAGTTAAGATACCCTGCCATGCCTATAAGCACAACAAGCGCCGCCGCTATTATCTCCTTTTTCTTTAATACCATCATGTGTATATACCTCCTTATTCTTTACTCTGACAGATGCAAACTCTGTATTCGGGAATATCAAGAGCCGCCGTTACGGCCTCCGTGAGTCTGCGTCTTACTGCCGCACTGCCGGCGCCCTGTGCCGTTACGATTACTCCCTTAACCTTCGGATATGTTTCCCTCACAATCATCGGTTCGCCGCCGGACATAACGGCTTTCTTGTCCTCTCCTGTTTTCGTTCCGTTTGATGAATTGGTTTTTACATCATACGCAATATCCTTTTCGGACGTGCCGTAATATGTAACCATGACGCTCACTTTCCCGGCACCGTCTATCTCGGAAAGAATTTCTCCCAGCTTTTCTTCTTCCCTCCTCACATCGGCTGTTTCAACAGTCTGCGGCTTTGACTGCCATGATTGTGACAGCATAATTGCAACCCCAATTATTAATATTATTAAAATCAGTCTGTTATTCTTATTTTTTAAAAATTTAAGCAAATCTTCTTTATTCATATCTGATTTTATCCTCACTTATTCCGTAAATTTCGCAAAGCCTTGCCGAAGCCGTTTTTGTAAGACGCTTTCCCGATATTACTATTTTTTCTATCCCCGTAATTTCATTGTTCTCATTTATAACAACCGATACGCCTGCCGAAACGGTTATACCGAATTCTGTATTAAGCCGTGTTTCTATATCATTTCCTATACGTTTTTCCAGTTCTTCCTTTACAATTTCCGTTTGCAGACTGCGGCTGTATTCCTCCTCGTTTTCTATCGCCTCAAAGCCCGAAAACAAATCTGTTTTTGAAAGCTTTGCAAGCGGTGCCGCAACACAGCTGATTATAACCAGCCCCGTTATAATACCCGTATATTTGCGCCACTTTTCCGGCGTCAGCACCGATGCGAATGATGACAGCACCGCCGCTCCCGTTATTGTCAGTATATATGTTTTCATCTCACTCTCCTATGCGCTTGTGCATGCGATAATTATACTTATGTTTACAAGAAAAAGCACCGCTGTCATAACCACTATTCCGAACACGGAGGTAACCGATTCCGACACCTCCCACAGCATCTTGCTTATACGGCTGTCCGTAAGCGGCTCGGCGATTGCTGCGGTGATTTTAAGCATAAGCTGTATGATTGCAATTTTTATAACGGGGACGGCACACATTATGCACATGGTGACAATTCCCGAAACGCCCACTGCATTTTTCATCAGCTTTGTACCGCTCACCACGGTTTCAAGCGTGTCGGATAAAAAAGTCCCCACAACGGGAACCATACTGCCGACCGCAAACTTCACCGCTTTTGCACTCACCGCATCAAGAGCCGGTGCACTGAAGCCGTAAACCGAACTGATGCCCGTAAAAACCGTAATTACCGCTGCCATGAGCCACTTTGATACCGAGCGAACCACTTTGGTAAAGTTTGAAATCTGCATTTTGCCGTTTATGTTTCCGGCAACCGATAAAACGGCACTAAAGGTTATAAGCGGTACAAGGCAATTGCGTATAATAAGCGTTATTATGTAAACCGCTGCCGACAAAACGGGGTGAAATGTATTGGCGGTGGTTATCTTGCCGCAGGCAAGAAGAACTATCATTAAAATCGGAGACAGCTTATCTATAAAAAGCGACATCGCATCAATCACATTTATACCGTATGTCAGTGCGGTATTGAAGCAGCGCAGCGCCGCTGCGCTCATAAGCGTGAAGCAGGCAAAAAACGCGGTCTCACCGCTGCCCTTTTCACCGAATGCACCGGCAAGAACATTTACTATACCCGATACGGCTGCCACACCCAAAAGCACCGCAATATCTCCCGCACTGTTTTTTATTTCCTTAACCATGCTCCCCATTATTGAATTAAAAATGCTTACGGGGTCCAATTTAAAGCTTCCGTCACGGACGCTCTGCACGGTTTCGTTAAAGCCGCTTTCTCCCTCCATCTGCGGAGCCTCATACGCACAGACGCAGACGGGCATTAAAATTATCAATATCAGCATTGCAATAATTTTTTTCATATCGTTCTCCAACAATCAGATTGCTTTTACCGCTTCAATGCATGTGTTGAGAAAATCGGCAATTATCGGGAGCGTCATCCCCATTATGCATATTTTCCCTGCAAGCTCCAGCTTCAGCGCAATTGCATTTTCGCCGCTGTCTCTTAATATTTCGGCTCCGAACTGCGTTATATACGCAATCCCCACCACCTTGACAACCGCCGTGAAATACCCTACATCAATTCCCGTTTCGTCAATAAGCGCTTTCAGTCCCGTTATAATCTCACCCAGCATATCTGCGGCATATATAAATATCGCCAAAACAACCGCCAGCCCCGTGAGAATACCGAATTCTTTTCTGTACTGACGCACCGTCACGGCAAGTATTCCTCCCACCAGTCCTATGCCGATAATTTTTATCATTTCATTCATAGTCCGAAAATCTGCTTGACACTCGAAAAGAAATCGCCTATTTCCTGTGTAATTATATACATTACGCTTATAAGCCCCGCAATTATTACAAGCAATGCGATGTCATCTCTGCCTGCCTTTGACAACAGCTGATTTATTACCGCAAGTATTATTCCTATGCCTGCAATCTGAAAAATCAAATCCACATTCATATCATTCACCTTATATAATGACAAGAATAATAAATATTCCCGTCAGCAGTCCTCCGCTGCCGTATATTTTGCCGAGACGTCTGTACTCATTTTCTGCATTCTGCGCTTGTGCACTCAAAAGCTCCTTTATGTATCCTATATGCTTAAGCTGATTTTTCAAATCGGTCATTCCGAGCTTTGTGCAAAGCATCAGTAAAAGCTCACGGTCGGCATCGGCAAGCGGCATATCATTTTTCAAAACCGCGTATGTCCATGCTTTTTTTATGCCGTACTCCTCAAGCCTGTCCGCCGCATCTTTAAACAATCCCTTTGTGTCGGTACTTTTGTCGATATTCAGGAAAGCGCGCTTTAAATCATTTGCGCAGAAGCTCATTTCGGTTTCAAGGTATCCGAGAGCCGTTACCGCATTGTTAAGCGACACGCTCCTGCCTTTAAGCAGCGCGCTTTTTCGTATTCCCAGATACGTACACGCGGCGCATATCATCACTGCTCCGATAAGCTTAATCATTGCCGTACTCCTTTATTTCCTCCACCGTTCCGGCACCGCACCGCCGCGAAAGCGTTATAAACAGCTCAAAAAATTCGATTGCTCCGTAAAGTTCTTCGCGCTTTTGTATCTGCCGCACATTTCTTCCGTGTACAGTGGTAATGATTTTCACACCGCTGTTTATTATTTTCTCTATTGCCGCCGCATCGCTCTGTTTTCCTATCTCATCGGTCACAATAACGTCCGGCGCCATTGAACGGAGCATCATTAACATTCCTTCGTCCTTGGGCGCTCCCGAGAGCACGTCCGTGCAAGGCCCCATATCAAATGCCGCTCTGCCCTCATGCATTGCCGCTATTTCACGGCGCTCGTCCACCACGGAAACATTTATTCCCTCATACGAAATCCGCCGTGCAATATCGCGGAGCATGGTTGTTTTTCCGGCACCCGGAGGCGAAATAATAAGCGTATTTTTTAATTCATTATTCTTATAAACAAAATCCCATACCTTGTCCGCCGCGCCGTTGATTTCACATGCCAGCCTGTAGTTTAGTCCCGATACCTCCTTTATAAAGCTTATATGTCCCTCCTCGGTAACCGCATTTCCGCATATTCCTATTCTGTTTCCGCCCGCAATTGTAATATATCCCTCACGTATTTCGTCCGCAACGGAGTACACAGATGATTTTGACGCTATTTCAAGAGCCTCCTCGATATGTGCGTGAGTAACACGCACAGCCGAAAGGCTGTCCTGCGTTAACATACCGTGACGGCTCACATAATATTGTCCGTCCGTAAAATATATCGTCAACGGTTTGTTGGGACGCATACGTATTTCATACGCATCTGTAAGATTAATTCCGAACATATACCGTCTGAGCGGCTGCGGCATGTAATTCAGTATTCCTCTTAAAACAGATACCGTTTCGTTATTTGCTATGTACATTGTTTCTTTCTCCTTTCCTCGTATATCTAATACTATTACCCTCCTCCGCCGAATATGCCATATTTTTACGAAAAAAATGCGGAATATATCCACGCATCAACGCAAATATATTCCGCATCTCTGTTTATTTCTTAAAGCTCTTTCCAATCGGTTATATACATATCGGAGCATGCCTTAAGCTTATCCGTTTCATAGCTGTTTGTATCATCATATACGGTTACCACATAAAATCCCGCTTTTTTCGCGCTCTGCGCTCCGAGAACAATATCCTCATATACCGTACATTCACAGGGCTTAACGCCTATTCTTTTTGCCGCAAGCAAATACACATCGGGATTTCCTTTATTACACCCCACCTCGCATGAAAATGCATATGCGTCTATGTAATCGATTATTCCCAGCCGCGTAAACGCCGCTTTGCACAATCCCTCATAACCCGAGGTTGCAACGGCAATTTTCACACCGTTATCATGCAGTTTTTTAAGATATTCATGCACCCCTGCTTTTAGCTGCACCCTGTTTTTGTATTCATCAGCTATCATTTCTTTAAACTCACTCATTATCTGCTCATCGGTAACGTTCAGATTAAATTCTTTGCGTATCTGCGGCAGACTTTCTTCAAGTGTCATTTCTTTATATTCTTCCGCTTTTTCATCGGTAAGAGTCAATTCGTGCTTTTCAAAAAAACGGGCGGTTATGTTATACCATATACCCATGGAATCGAGCAGAGTTCCGTCCACATCAAAAATTGCACCTTTCATCATCAGTCATTTTCCTCCTTGGCTAAAATTATATCTTTAAAATATGCCAGCTTTTGGTTTAAACCCGTAAACCGCTGTTCATACGAATTATTCTGCGTCATTGCCGAAATGTTTTTCTCATTCCCGACCAATATAACCATATTCCTCGCACGCGTTACCGCGGTATAAAAAAGATTTCGGCTCATAAGCATCGGTGCATAGCTGCACACGGGCATAATCACCATCGGAAATTCACTTCCCTGGCTCTTATGAACCGTAATAGCATATGCAAGGTCAAGCTCGTCAAGATTTGTGAACGGATATTCGACGTATTTATCTTCATCAAAAATTACCGTCATACACTTGTCCTCTTCACTTATACTGTCGATTATTCCCATGTCACCGTTATAAATTCCCATGCCGTCCTCATGGTTTTTGCGGCTGTAGCTTATGTCATAATTATTGCGTATCTGCATAACCTTGTCCCCCACACGGAAAATCGTATTTCCGTACTCATGCTGTGCTTTATCCGTATCGGGCGGATTAATATGCATCTGTAAAAGTCTGTTGAGATTTATTGTCCCTGCCGTTCCTTTTTTCATCGGCGAAAGCACCTGTATGTCCGAAAGCGGATTTACCCCGTAGCTTGCAGGCAGACGCTTTTTAAACAGCTCCACCACGGTTAATGCGGCGCTGTCTGGATTGTTTCGCCGCAAGAAAAAGAAATCACTGTTTCTTACGTACAGCTCCGGCAGCTCGCCGCGGTTAATTTTATGAGCATTTACTATTATCATGCTTTCCTCTGCCTGACGGAAAATTTTATTTAAGCGTATAACGGGTATTGCTCCGCTGTCTATAACGTCACGCAGTACGTTTCCGGGGCCAACGGGCGGAAGCTGGTCGCTGTCTCCCGAAAGTATGAGTCTGGCACCGTATTTTACCGCTTTGAGAAATGATGACATAAGATTTATGTCAATCATACTCACCTCATCAAGTATAATCACATCAGCACTTAAAGGATGCTCCTCATTATGAGTAAATGAATGCGCTCCTCCCTTGCCCATCTGCGTTCCCAGCAGGCGGTGAATGGTTTTTGCTTCTCTGCCCGTAACCTGGCTCATTCTTTTTGCGGCACGTCCCGTAGGCGCTGCAAGCGCTACGGAAAGCTTTAATGACTCAAACAGCTCTATAATGGTATTTACGGTTGTTGTTTTTCCTGTTCCGGGGCCTCCGGTAAGTACCATACACCCCGATGACAGTGCCGTCATAACTGCGCCGCGCTGCTCGTCCGCAAGAGATATTCCGTTTTTTTCTTCAAGCGCATCTATCTCCTTTTCGCACTTTTCCGGCTGCATTGTAAACTTCTGCTCATGCACCGACATGGACGCAAGCCGCCGCGCAATATAATACTCTGCCTCATAAAATGAATACAGGTAATAAACATCGGTGTTATCCACGTTATCCAAAAACAGCTCGCGGCGTGAAATCAGCTCCGAAACAGCCCCCTCTACCTCATGCTCCTCTACCTGAAGAGTATAAGCGGCATGCTCTGTCAGCACCACTTTCGGAAGATAGGTGTGTCCCGTGGTATAAGCGGCATGCTGAAGAATATATTTTATTCCCGTGCGTATTCTTACAACACTGTTTCTCGGCAAGCCCATATTGAATGCGATAGTATCCGATACTTTAAATGATACTCCGTCAATTCTGTCGGCAAGTATATACGGATTTTCTTCAATCGCCTTAACGGCATTTGCTCCGAGCGTATTATACACCTTTACCGCAATGTTGGCATTAACGTTATATTTTTGCAAAAACATAACAATGCTCTGCATTGACTGCAATTCACGATATGCCTCTCCGGCTTTTTTTGCTTTTTCTTTTGATATGCCCTTTATTTCGGCAATTCTTTCGGGGTCCTCCAGCAAAATCCGCAAAACCTCCGCACCGAAACGCTCAACAAGCTTTTTTGCGGTTGCTTCACGTATTCCGGGTATTACCCCCGATGAAAGATATTTCAGTACGGATTGCTCATCGGTGGGAAGCACCGTTTCATAATAGTTAACATGAAACTGCTCGCCGTAATCGGGATGTGTTGTCCAGCAGCCTGTCAGGGAAACGCTTTCCCCCTCGGAGATGTATGGCATGTACCCGGTTGCGGTAAAAAGTCCGTTGTCGATACTGTCTATATCGCACACCGTATATCCGTTATCGGGATTGTTATAAATTATTTCTTCAACCACACCGCATACGGTTAATGTTTCCATAATACGTCTCCTTTGTTAATTTACTGTTTTTATTTTGTCGCCGTCAAGACCTTTTATTTTAGCGCCCGTTTTTTTGATATATTTTATATATTCCGTCTGTTTTTCCGTTATTTTTTCTCCGTATGATATTATAGGCGTTCCCGGCGGATACGCGCATACATATGCCGCCGAAATTTTACCGGCTGCATTTTCGAGCTTTGTCTGCGAACATTCCGAATAAAAAGCCTTTCCGGGGGTTATCAGAGTTTCACACACCGGCGGAGGTACCGGGCAAAACGGTTTTCCCTGCGGCAGCTGCTCCGTAATAATGCACAGAGCATCATAAAGTGTGTTAAAATCCCTTGCTGTGTTATATGCGGATACAATCAGTACAATGTTTTTCATATCCGACATTTCAACATCGATTCCGTATTTTTCGGACAGCAGCTTTTCAACTTCATATCCCGATATGTCATATGCCGAAAAATTAAGCACCAATCTTGCCAAATCGTCATTTTTCGGCAATTTAATTCTCGTATTTTCCGAAATTTGCTTTTTAAATTTATCGCAAAGAGTCAGCACGTTATTCCATTTTTCCGCTGCGTCCGATTCCGAGAGTGCAATATCCGCCGATGCCGCGATAACATATGACGGGCTTGATGTATGAAACATAAACAAGGTCTTTTTTATTCTGTCGGAATCTATAAGCTTCCCACGCACATGCAAAAATGCCGCCCCGGTCAGCGCATTAAGCGTTTTATGCGCACTCTGACACACCGCATCGGCACCCAGTCTTACCGCACTTTCCGGCAGCCTGTCCGAAAAAGCAAAATGCGCTCCGTGCGCCTCATCAACCAGCAGCGGAATGTTTTTTTTGTGGCATATCCGCGCTGTCTCCGCAATATCCGCACAAATCCCGTAATATGTCGGAGAGGTTATCATAACGGCTTTAATATCCTCATATTTATTAATAAGTTCTTCTATGCCGATATTCTTATCGGGAATCAGAAACTCACTGTTTACGGTTTTGGGAATATATCTCATATTAAAACTGCACAACGCACATGTATTTATTACGCTCATATGGCAATCGCATGAGACAAGCAGTGTATCTCCGGGTTTAAGCACCGCCGCAAGCATTGCCTGAATACACGCGGTTGAACCGCATGTCGAGATAAAGCTTCTTTCGCTGCCGTACAGCTGTGCAAGCAATTCACATGCTTTTCCGACCGCACCGCCGTCATCATGCAAATCAAGAGTTGACGGCAGCTCCGTAACATCACAGTCAATAAGCGATTTTTCAAGTCCCCGACCGTTTTTATGCCCCGGCATGGCAAAGGATATTCTGTTTCTGTCAAAATTTTTTAAAAGCGAAAAAACAGGTGTACTCAAAATATGCCTCCGAAAAACCGTTATAAATCAATTATTTTCTGCATTGCGGACATAATACCCAGCTTTGCGCTCTCATATGTCAGTCCGCCCTGCATATATACAATATAAGGCTCTCTTATGGGCGCATCTGCCGAAAGCTCGATTGATGCCCCCTGCACAAACGCTCCCGCAGCCATAATTACCTTATCATGATACCCCGGCATGTCCCACGGCTCGGGGGTTACAAAGCTGTCCACTGGTGCTCCCTTTTGAATACCGCCGCAAAATGCAATTATTTTTTCAGGCGAGCCCAGCTTGACCGACTGTATAATATCATGCCGCGCTGCATTTGACGGAGGATCTACCTCATAACCGAGTTTTTCAAAAACAGCCGCACACAGCACTGCCGTTTTTATCGCCTGCGCCGTCACATGCGGAGCCATGAAAAAGCCCTGATACATATTTCTTGTCATTCCCACCGATGCACCGCATTCACGGCCTATTCCCACCGATGTGAGTCTGTATGCGCAAAGCTCCACATACTCTTTTTTTCCTGCTATATATCCGCCGGTCTGAGCCAATCCGCCGCCGGGGTTTTTTATAAGCGAGCCTGCAATAAGATCGGCACCGTATGCCGTCGGCTCTTTTGCGTCGGCAAATTCACCGTAGCAATTATCCACTATGCATATTGTATCGGGTGATATACCCTTTATAAATGAAACTATTTCGCCTATCTTTTCGGCGCTGTAGGTCGGGCGTGTACCGTAGCCCTTGGATCGCTGTATTGCCGCTGCCTTTATTTTCTTATTTGTTAATATCTCCCGTATTTTACCGTAATCCGGCTGTCCGTTTTCTAAAAGGGGTATTTCCTCGTAATTCACTCCGAAATCTTTAAGAGAGCCTCTGCCGCTTTCGCCCGATATTCCTATTGCCTCCTCCAGCGTATCATACGGCTTTCCCGTTACCGCAAGCAGTGTGTCTCCCGGTCTCAGCACTGCATACAAGGCTGTGGCGATAGTATGTGTACCGTTTACAAAGCTGTGCCGTACAAGTGCGTCCTCTGCTTCAAACACCTGCGCATAAACTTTATCGAGTGTATCTCTTCCCAAATCATCATACCCGTATCCGGTTGACGGTAAGAGGTGCGCTTCCGATACCTTATTATCGCAAAAGGCTTTCATTACTTTCAGCTGATTTATCTGCGCATTTTCATCAATACGTTTAAACTGCTCCGATATTTCCGCTTCGGCTTCGTCCACTACAGCAAGCACTTTATCCGAAATCCCGAAATGCTCTTTTATATATTCGTTCTTATTCATCGGTAATCTCCATTCTGAATTCATACTGTATAAAATTATACCATAACATTCCGTTTCGGTCAACCTTATGACAAGGTAAAATTTACTTAGTGTAAAATATGTCAAAAAAATAAAAATATTTATTAAAAAGGGGTTGACAAATTATATAGATAAGCATATAATGAACATATGAACAATTATTCATATATAGGAGGATACGATTATGAAAGAAAGTGAACTGAAAAAACATTCACATGAAGATCATGATGAATGCTGTCACAATGAACATGCCTGTTGCGGACATGATCACGAACACAAGCATCACCATGATGATTGCGGTCATGAGCATGAACATGAACATCACCATGACGATTGCGGCTGCGGTTACGACCACGGACACGAGCATCATCATGACGGCTGCGGCTGCGGTCACGACCACGGCGAGGAAGAACTTCCGATACCTCGTCTTGCCGTCGGAGTGGCGGTATTTATTGCAGCAATCATTCTTCAGCATACCGTAAATATACAAATGCTTACCGTTATTTTCTATATAGCGGCATATGTTCTGCTCGGATATGATATTGTATTGAATGCATTGAAAAACATCGTAAAAGGTCATGTTTTTGATGAAAACCTGCTTATGTCGGTTGCCGGCATAGGAGCATTTCTCCTCGGTGACTACCCCGAAGCCGTATCGGTTATGCTGTTCTACAGAATCGGAGAAACTTTGCAGGATAAGGCTGTCGATAAAAGCCGCAAATCAATTACAGATTTGATGGATATTCGTCCCGATTATGCGAATTTATGCAGAAACAGTGAGGTTATAACCGTATCTCCCGAGGAGGTACATAAAGGTGATGTGATTCTTATTAAAAACGGTGAGAAATCGCCGCTTGACTGTATCGTAACAGACGGACACACATTCATGGATACCTCGGCACTGACCGGAGAGAGCGTTCCGCGTGAGATTTTTGCCGGCAGCGAAATTTTAAGCGGATTTATAAACACAGGTTCTGCAATACACGCAGAGGTTACAAAGGAATACAGTGACAGCACGGTTGCGAGAATTTTGGAAATAACGGAAAATGCACGTGATAAAAAGGCTCATTCGGAACAGTTTATTACAAAATTCTCAAGATATTATACCCCGATTGTTGTTGCGGTTGCCGCTTTGCTTATAATCATTCCGACAATCATTACGGGTGATTTCATGAAATGGATTTCACGTGCCCTGATATTCCTGGTAGTATCGTGTCCGTGTGCATTGGTAGTGTCCATACCGTTAAGCTTCTTTGCAGGCATAGGTTCAGCCTCAAAGAAAGGAATCCTTGTAAAGGGCAGCACCTATCTTGAGGCACTTTCCAAAATCAAAACCGCAGTATTCGATAAAACGGGAACTCTCACAAAGGGAATTTTTGAGGTTGATTCGGTAAAGGCTCAAAACGGCGATAACGATAAACTGCTTGAATATGCCGCATATGCCGAATGTTACTCAAATCACCCGGTTGCGGAGGCAATCCTCAGAAGCAATAAAGCGGAAATGGACCGTTCACGCATCGGCTGCTATGATGAAATTGCCGGAATGGGTATTCATGCGGAGATTGACGGCAAATCCGTTCTTTGCGGAAACATGCGCCTTATGACGGAAAACAAAATTTATGTGCCGCAGGAGGATGCAGAAAGCTCCGCGTCGGTTTATATTGCGGCAGACGGAAATTATGAGGGCTGCATAACCATTTCCGACAAAGAAAAAGAGGACAGCATAAACGCGATTTCGGGACTTACCGCGAAAGGTATAAAAACCGTTATGCTTACGGGCGATACCGCCGAAAATGCCAACAAGGTTTCGGAACATCTCGGTATTACTCAGACATATTCGCAGCTTTTGCCGCAGGATAAAGCTGCGCGCATGCAGCAGATAATGAAAAACAGCAGCGGAGTTACCGCCTTTGTCGGTGACGGCATTAACGATGCCCCCGTGCTGGCAATGGCGGATATAGGAGTTGCTATGGGCGGACTCGGCAGTGACAGCGCAATAGAAGCTGCCGATATGGTTCTTATGACCGATGAACCGTCAAAGCTTCTGGATGCAATGAAAATATCGCACAAAACAATGCGCATAGTAAAGGAAAATATAATTTTTGCCATAGGTGTTAAGGTTATAATCATGCTGCTGGGTGCTTTGGGTATTACGGGCATGTGGCTTGCAATATTTGCCGATGTAGGTGTTTCACTGATTGCAATACTGAATGCATTAAGAATATTAAGATAAGTAAAACCGAGATTGCGGCATCATGCCGCAGTCCCGGTTTTATCTGTATAGCTTTCTGTATGCCGCAGGTGTAAATCCCGTGCTTTTTTTAAATACCATTCCGAAATAGCTGCTGCTCTGGAATCCCAGCGTTTTCCCTATTTCACTTACAGTCATGTCTTTGTTTATGCACAGATATTCCTTGGCACGCTGAATACGTATTCCGTTTATATATTCAAAAGGACGGAGACCTGTGTACGTCTTGAATATTCTGCATAAATGCTCCTCCGACATTCCGCCTATTTTTGCAAGCTCCGATAACTCAATGGTTTCTCCGCAATTATTTTCTATATATTTCATACATTCGGATAATTTGCGGCGCAGCTTATACATCGCCGCTGCATCCTCACCCAAAAATTCACGGCACTCAATAAGCAGAGAATACAGAAGCACACTGCTTTTATGCTGCCATTCGGGCGTGTTTTTCCAGCTTAAAATTTTCTTGAAGCGTTTTATAAAATCAAAGCTTTGCGGCAGTTCCCATACGCCTGCGGCTGTATCAAAAAATCTGCCTGCACCCCAGCCTCCGAATGAAATCCAGCAGGTACACCATGTATCTCCGGCAGCACGATAATCGTGCGGTACATCGGGCGGAAGAATAAAAAGAGTTCTTTCCCCGGCAGTAAATGTTTTACCGTTTATCCGCACAATTCCCTCCCCCGTCTCCGTATAAAGCAGCTGACAGCTTTTTCTGCCGTTCGGACGGTAAATCTCCTTTTCGTATGAGGTTACACCGATTGTTTCAATATAAAACGGCATTTCGCGTGTATGCTTTGTAACAATCGGCTCATACATGCTTGCTTTCATAGTGAAAAGTCCTTTCGTAAAAAAATCAAATATATCAATATTTTTATATTGATAATCAATATATTGTTATTGCAAAGTTATATATACACTGATATAATTATCAATATAATAATATTATCAGATTGTTGATATAATGTCAACCATTACAAGGAGGAAATTATGAGAAGCTACGAAAACTTTAAAGCCACTCACGAAAACCGTGAGCCGCAGCGTTCATATTACATACCGTATGACACGCTCGAAAAAGCACTCGAGGGTAAAAAAGAAAATTCCGCATACTACAGACTGTTAAACGGCAGATGGAATTTTGCATATTTTAAAAGGGATATTGATGTTCCCGAAACAATCACCGCATGGGATACCGTTCCCGTGCCGTCATGCTGGCAGACTCTGGGTTATGAAAATCCGGGTTACACCAACGTTAATTATCCTCACCCGGTGGACGCTCCGTATGTTCCCGATGACAACCCCTGCGGAGTTTATTCGCGCAGCTTTGAAATAGACAGTGCATGGAAAGAAAGAGAAACCTATATCGTATTTGAGGGTGTTTCGTCATGCTTATACCTTTATGTGAACGGAGAATACGCAGGCTGCTCACAAGGCTCTCATTTACAGGCTGAATTTAATATAAGCAAATACCTTAACGAGGGTACAAACACAATAACCGCAAAGGTTCTTAAATGGTGCGTCGGCAGCTACATGGAGGATCAGGACTTTTTCAGATTTTCGGGAATTTTCAGAGACGTATATCTTCTGTCCCGTGAAAAAAATCATATAAAAGATGTTTTCATAAAAGCGGACACCAAATCAATAACTGTCGATGCCCCTGACTATGAAATATATGACAACGGTAAAAAAGTTGAAAATCTTGACAACCCGATACTTTGGAATGCCGAAAATCCGCATTTGTATACCGTTATCGTAAAGGGAAAAACGGAGTATTTACCGTTTTACGCAGGTATGCGCGAAATAAGCATCTCGGATAAGCAGGAGCTTCTTATAAACGGTGTTCCGGTGCTTTTAAAGGGTGTAAATCATCACGATACGCATCCGCAAAACGGCTATTGCATGACCGAGGAGGAAATTTACCATGATCTGGCAGCTATGAAGGAGCTTAATATAAATACGGTCAGAACATCACATTATCCCCCCACTCCCGAATTCATGAACATGTGTGATAAAATGGGCTTCTATGTGGTTGATGAAACGGACATCGAAACCCACGGATATATTTACAGAACAGCCTCGCGTCCGTACAGCTACGATGACAGAAAAGATCCTATCTGGCCCTGCTCAAATCCTGATTTTAAGGATTTATATGTCGAAAGAATGCAGAGAATGGTTGAACGTGACAAAAATCACCCTTGCATTATCATGTGGTCGTTAGGAAACGAAAGCGGATACGGCGCAAATCATGATGCTATGATTGAATGGGCACGCAGCCGTGACAACTCGCGCCTGATTCATTATGAGGGCGCCTCCTGCGTAAATGAGTATGACAATACCGATGTTATTTCACATATGTATACCTCTGTGGAGAACACCGAGAAAGCCGCGCAGGACGATGCAATATGCAAACCGTTTTTCCTTTGCGAATATTCACACGCTATGGGTAACGGTCCCGGAGACGTTCATGACTATATGGAGGTTTTCAGAAAATATCCCAAGCTCATCGGCGGCTGTATCTGGGAATGGGCAGATCATACCGTGATAGAAAACGGTATTCAGAAATACGGCGGTGATTTCGGCGAGCTGACCAGCGATTCAAACTTCTGCTGCGACGGTCTTGTTTTCTCCGACAGAAGCTTTAAAGCCGGTTCTCTCCATACCAAATACGCATATCAATGCTTTGATGCCAAGCTTAAAGGCAAAAAAATCGAGATTACCAATCTGCATGATTTCACAAATCTCGACAAATATACTATTGTTATGTCATTAAGCGTTGACGGCGAAATAACCGAGTCAAAATCAATAAAGCTGTCGCTTGCACCGCACACATCAGCCGAAACGGATATTCCGTTTGAAATCCCTGCACGCTGCGTTTTCGGTGTATATCTCAATATATCGCTTACAGAGGAAAACGGCAGAGAAGCCGGAATGGTTCAGCTTGAGCTTAACTCCGAAACTGCTCACATTAACGTAAGTGCACCGGCACACAATCTGACTGAGGATTCACAGAGAGTATACATATCGGGCTGCGGCTACAGCTATATTTTCAACAAGCATTACGGTGCATTTGAGAGCATAATAAAAGACGGCAGAGAACAGCTTGCAGGTTTCACGCAGCTGACAGCATGGAGAGCGCCGACAGATAATGACCGCAACGAAAAGAAAAAATGGGGACATTTAAACGGCGAAAACTGGTCGGGAGAAAACCTCAATAAGATGTTCTCAAAGGTATATTCATGCGAGCTTGACGGCAATAAAATAACGGTTAAAGGCTCTCTTGCCGGAGTTTCAAGAATGCCGTTTATGCATCATACAACGGTTTATGAATTTTTCACTGACGGTGAGGTCAGAATATCACTCAGCGGAAAGCTTCGCGATGAGCTGGATATATTCCTGCCGCGGCTCGGCTTTGAATTTACATCACCCGTCATAAATGACGGATTTACATATTTCGGTATGGGTGATGGTGAGTGTTATTCGGATATGTGCCTTCATGCAAAGATGGGTATGTATACAAGCGACGCAAAGAGTCAGTATGTGAATTATGTAGTTCCGCAGGAACACGGCAATCACATCAGAACAAAGTTCCTTAAAATGAATAACGGTCTTACTTTTGCAACGGACGGTGAATTTGAATTTAATGTTTCACAGTACACCTCCGAGGCTCTTACGTATGCAATGCACACCGATGAGCTTTATTCAAACAGCTGTACAAATATCCGTGTGGATTACAAGGTATCGGGTATAGGTTCTGCCAGCTGCGGTCCGCGTCTTATAGAAAAATACCGTCTTGACGAACCTGAATTCAATTTTGAGTTTTATATGCTTTAATTTCGAGAGAAAACCCGTGATTGCATTAAATTGCAATCACGGGTTTTACATTGTTATATTTATTTTTTCAGCTGTCCCAGCTTTAATGCCTTAAGATAAGCATTTATAAATCCGTTCAGTTCACCGTCCATTACGGCTTGTATGTTACCCATTTCATAGCCTGTACGCAAATCCTTTACCATTGTGTACGGCTGAAAAACATATGAACGTATCTGGTTTCCCCAACCGTTTTCCGTCTGAACGCCCTGAATATCGGCAATCTTTTCTTTCTGCTGCTGCTCTGCCATTTCAATAAGCTTTGCTTTAAGCATTTTCATTGCATAATCGCGATTCTGAAACTGCGAACGCTGTGTCTGACACGATGTAACAACACCTGTCGGTATATGCGTGAGACGTACCGCCGATGAGGTTTTGTTGATATGCTGACCGCCCGCACCGCTGGAACGGAATACGTCCATTTTTATATCCTCGGGACGAATATCAATATCTATGCTGTCATCAAGCTCGGGCATAACTTCAATCGACGCAAAGGAGGTCATTCTCTTGCCTGCCGAGTTAAACGGAGAAATGCGCACAAGTCTGTGAACACCCTTTTCCGCTTTAAGATAACCGTAGGCATTCGGACCGTCGATTTCAATGGTGCAGCTCTTTATACCGGCTTCATCACCCGGCAGCGAATCAAGTACTTCGGTCTTATAACCGTTTTTCTGCGCCCACATCTGATACATGCGTATAAGCATTTCGCACCAGTCCTGCGCCTCCGTGCCGCCTGCTCCTGCATGAAATGTCATAATTACATTTGAGTTGTCATATGTGCCGCTTAAAAGCGTTTCCAATGTAAGCTTTTCGATTTTTGCATTAAGCTGTGCAACGGTTTCTTTTATATCCGAGACCATTCCGGCATCATTTTCTTCCTCCGCAAGCTCAATCATCATCAGCGTATCCTCACGCAAAGTCTTAAGCTCCTCATATGCCGCTATTTTATCCTTAAGCTGTTTTGTTTTCTTTACTACCTTCTGTGAGTTTTCCATATCATCCCAAAACGAAGGCTCCGCAGCCTGCTTTTCAAGCTCTGCCGCTTCCTTTACCGCATTTACGATGTCAAAGTGAATCCCTCAGTTCTGTAATGTTTTTCTCCATTCCCTGGAGTTCAAGACGGTATTCATCGTACTCTAACATTATTTCACATCCTGTCATAATAAAATTTAACTATAACATTATACCACTTTAGTAAAAAATAATCAATACATAACCGATAAATTTATTGACTTTTAAATACGGCACATGTATTTCGGTCATAATTTTACAGCATGTGCATATATTTTAGCGGAGGTGTTTGTTTTATGTTCCGTGGAATAAAGCTGAGACAGCGTGAAGTAATAAATATAAGCACTGCCGAACGCATCGGCATTGTGAGCGATATTGAAATTGATGAAAACACCGGGAACATTAAATCAATAATAGTTCCCGGCAGATTCCATATTTTTTCAAAAATATTCGGTCAGGGCGAGATAGTCATACCGTGGCAAAATATCGAAGTCGTCGGCAAGGACGTAATTTTAGTGCGTATTCTTGAATTGCCCGACAACGGTAATTCCTAAAATATTTCAATATACGATGCCGAGCAAGGAGGTACGATTATTTTGCCGTCTGCGACTGCCGCCGCACCGTTGTACTCATAAATTACTTTTCCTGCTTTTGCATTTACCTCATATTCACATTCTTTCCCGCTCGGATTTATCGCAACAAGAATACTGCCGCTGCTACAGGTTCTTTTATATACGAGCGGATATTTGTCGCAGACAAGCTCAAATTCTGCACTTTCCTGCAAGGCTTCATTTGATTTTCTTACCGCAATCTGGCGCTTCAGTTCATTCAGTACCGACTTTTCATCGGCAGCCTGCTTTTGCACCGTCGGTCTATCCTTATCGGGATCAATGGGAATATACAGCATATCCGGTGCTGCTGCCGAAAATCCGCTGTTTGTTTCATCATTCCATTGCATAGGACTTCTTGATCCTGTTCTGTTATATCCGCCCTCAACGGATTTTATATTTTCAAGATATTTCATGCCGATTTCGTCTCCGTAATATATAAACGGTACTCCGGGCATTGACATTATAAACGCATACGCCAGCTTAAGCTGTGTATCGTCAAGTCTGTATGAAATTCTTGTCATATCATGGTTTCCCGACGGCAGACATATAAGACCCTTGCCTTTTGTTTTTTTCAGGTTTTCCATATAAATACAGAAAAATTCCGATATTGTTCCCCTGCCGCTGCTTGAAAAGTATGGTATTTCCGCACGGAACAAATCGTTATAATGCGACGGACCGAAATGAAGAAGAAAATCCATGTCATATCCGCCCAAAAGCGCTTTGTCCGGCTCTCCCCACTCCGACACAAATGCCGCCTCGGGAAATTCTTTGCCGACTTCCGCAAGCATTTCTTTCCAAAGCTTAATCGTCTCCTGCTGATCTTTATCATTTTTCACAAGTGAACCTGCCATATCTACTCTGAATCCGTCACAGCCCATACCGAGCCAAAAGCGTATTACATCAAGTATAGCTTTTCTTGTCGACATCGCCTCCTCGGAATCCACCGCACTTTGCCAAGGCTTGTCAAGCTCCGCAAATCCGTAATTCAATGCCGGCTGTGTTGAGTAATAATTCACAGCACAACTGCCGTCGCGCTCCGAAACACCGCGCAGAGTTCCGCTTATTCCGCTTATTCCGTCACACCCCTCCCAGACGGAGCCTGTCCAGATATACCTGCCGGAAAACTCATTTTTTTCCGCTTTTGCCGATTGCTTAAACCATTCACAGGTTATTGCGGTATGCCCCGGCACCAAATCCAAAATCACGCGTATTCCGCGCTTATGCGCTTCGCAAAAAAGCCGCTTTAAATCCTCATTTGTTCCGTACCTCGGAGCAGCACTGTAATAATCCTCAACGTCATATCCCGCATCATAGAACGGCGATTTATAGCAGGGATTCATCCATATTGCCGTAAAGCCCATGTCCTTTATATAATCAAGCTTTTCGATAATACCGTTAAAATCACCAATTCCGTCTGCATTCGTGTCATTGAAGCTCTGCGGATAAATTTCATAAAAAACCGCATTTTTTAACCAATTCTTCATTTGTCTTAACTCCCTTCAATATTTAATATTAACAGTCTATCATGTTTTTTATATTTCTTCTACTACAATATTCACCTTTTTTAACACAATATTCGCCATTTTCTTGACTTTTCAATATTTAAAGGTTATAATCGTAATATACTTTTCATCGGAGCGGATTATTATGAAAAATGATATAAGATTTAAAGAAAAAAGCCTTCATGGAACACCGCAGTATCCGGTAGGTCTGTACAGCTACAACACATCGCTTGCGCAAACCTTTGCAATCTCACACTGGCATGACGAAATCGAAATAGTATATGTCGAACACGGTACCCTGTACATGACAATCGGCGGCAACGGCTATACCCTGAAAGACGGTGATACCGTTATTGTAAACCCCGGCGAAATACATGAATTATACGCTCACGGAAGCCGTCTATGCTACCATGCCGTTGTTTTTGACTGCGAATTTTTGGCATCGGCGGCTGATGACATTATACAAAGCAGCTTTATTGCTCCCATTATAAGCGGAAAGATACTGTTTAATACATATATACCGAAAAATCCGCATATTCTCGGCATTTTGCGGCAGATAGCCGACATCAACACCGATACGCCACCGGCATATACGCTTACCACAAAGGCGCTTTTAATGCAGCTTATCGGTATTATTATAGACTGCGGTATGTTTTTTGAAGGCACGGGTTATGATGAAAAATCCGAATTTCTGAAAAAAATAATTACATATGTAAAAGAGCATTTCTGCGAACATATATCACTTTCGCACATTGCCGAAGAATTTAATATGTCACCAAAATATTTTTGCCGCTTTTTTAAAAATAATTTCCATAAAACCTTTGTGGAATACACAAACACCGTCCGCATTGAAAATGCAATGCGCTTACTTGACAGCGGAAATACAGTTACACAGGCTGCGCTGTCTTCCGGTTTTTTGAATATGAGCTATTTTACGCGCTGTTTCAAATTCATCACAGGCTATACCCCCACCCAATACAAAAAACAGCATGCCTTGCGTTAAAAACATCGGGCATGCTGCTTTTTTTTAATGAAAATATTATTTTCCTGCCGAAACTTTACCAAGCTCATTGCAATTTACAATTGCTTCGTCATCGGGGGCATCGTTTGCAATTACGCTGTCGCACACAAGCTTTGCGCCGGCAGCATTTACACGTTCCTCCCATGAACGCATCCACTCACCGTCTCCCCAGCCGTATGAGCCGAAAAGTGCAATGTTCTTCCCTGCGATTTTACCCTCAAGCTCTGTGAAAAACGGGTCAAACTCAGCTTCCTCCAGAACCTCTGCACCCATAGCCGGGCAGCCGAGAATCAATGTGTCATATTCAGCTGCTTCATCTGCCGTTATTTCGGACACATTAAAGAGCTTTACGTCCTCATTTACTGTTTTTGCTCCGTCCAGTACCGCATTTGCCATAGCCTCGGTATTACCCGTACCGCTCCAAAAAATAATTGCTGTTTTACTCATTTTATAAAACCTCCCGATTAAAATTTTATATAATTAACAGGCTTTGCCTGATAATTTACTTATGATGCACAGAAAAGCTGTGCCAGCGTTCTGCCCTCGGCGACATGCTTAAACAATGCACATTTGCACATATTATACACGTGGAATTTTTTTCTTGCATTTTCCGCATCTCCGTAAACCTTCCAGTCACCGGTAAATATACATTCCTCATGATTTATAAATCCGATTATATCACGTATCGGATACCCCAAAAATGCCCCTATCTCATGCGGGAACCCGTCCGCCTCCAAGCGTTTCTTCAAATGTGCTATGTATCCGTCCACCGTAATTTTCGAAGGATAGCCCGCATTTCTCAAAAATTCCGAAACCTTGCTTTCCTTTATACAGCTTTCCAGTTTGTTATATCGGTACACCATTATGAGCGCCCGTTTTTCACATTCGCATAAAATCTCAAAATAAATTCCGCGCAAATTCATTTCGCTGTTAAGACGACTGATTTCTCCGTGAATGTCCTTCACTTGTTTTTTTGAACATGCGGCAATATTTGCCGGCTTAATCCCGGCAAGCGCCGGCGCACAATGATATGCAAGCAATTTTTCCAACATATATGCCTCCGAAACCAGTTAGCCTAAACTAACCGTATTTTAAAAATAAATGAGCAATACCATTGCTCTTTTGGGTTAGTTTTCACTAACTGGTATAAGTATAGCATATACTTATACATTTGTCAAGCTTAATTTTGCCAATATTTTATAATTCGAGCAGATATTAAAGGCAGCAGTAAACGAAGCCGTTTTCTTACTGCTGCCATATCCTTTACCCGTTATTTTTTCAATTCCTTATAGTTCCCTATCCATTTTCCGTTTGTGAAGTCCGGTATTTCAACGGGCATACCTCCGCAGGAAACCGAAATTTCGGATAATGTGCTTATGCACATCCACGCTGCCGCATCATATACATCCACAGGCATAGGTTCTTTGTTTATCAGGCAGTCGAAAAAGTTTTTCAGCATAAGCCAGTCCATCCCGTCATGAGTTCCGCGCACTCCGTTCTCAATATATTTTTTCCACAGAGGATGCATATATTTTTCCTCATATGCCGAAGCATTGTCACGCCGCTCTTTCCATTTCATGTCGAATTTTTCATCCTCGCCGTTATCGAGAAAAACCGAATCCGTAGCTTCCTCATACATTCCCTTTGTACCCCTTACGGTAAAATCACGGCTGTAATATCTCGGCAAGGTCGTATCAAGGGTTAATGTTATAAGCTCGCCGCCGGCACATTGAATATTTGTTACGATAATGTCACCCTGCTTAAATTCCGTATTCATAAGCCTTTCATCATCGGACTTTTTCCGGCTGATGTATTCATGCATCCCTTTTGCACATGAGGCTGATGATGTAAGACTTACCATTCTGTTTCCGTCATTTATGCGCAGAAGCTTTGCAATGGGACCAAGCTCATGCGTCGGGTAATTATCACAGTTACGGTGTATATAATTTTCAAGACGGTAATGACGGTTTTCGTGTCCGAATGCTATTTCATGCCGCAAATCATGATGATAACCGCCCTTGCAGTACACTATATCTCCGAATACACCCATGCGGCTCATGTTAAGCGCCATCATTTCACGTTTTCCGAAACAGCAGTTTTCAAGAAACATAAACGGAATCTGCGTTCTTTCATATGTGTTTACAAGCTGCCAGCATTGCTCAATGGAATACACACCGCCTACTTCAACACCGACAGCTTTTCCGTTTTCCATTGCCGCAAGTGCGATTTCGGTATGCGCCTCCCATGCCGTTGATATAATTACCGCTTCAACCTCCTCTGATTTTAAAACCTCCCGGTAATTTGTGGTTCCGAGCGGTTTTGTTCCGCATTCCTTGCCTATGTATTCGCGCATTTCATTAACCCTGTCCTCATATAAATCGCAGACAGCCGTAATCTGTGCATTATCGAGATGCATTATAACATCACATATAAGCGATTTACCGCGGCAGCCCAGCCCAATTACTCCCGTTTTTATTTTTCGCATAAAAATCTCTCCTTTTCCTTTACATTCCGTTAAAGCTTTGATATAATTGTATAGTAAACAAATAATAAATTCAATGCGAAATAAGCTACTTTTGTTATGATTTCAGATACCTTTTAAGGAGTGTATATAATATGCATACGCGTTATGGAATAAATAAAATATTTGAGACGGAAGCCTTTTTTACGGCTTTTTGCACCACTTTTGAAAAAAATTATTATTTCCCGGGAGAAGCACACAATTTCTGGGAGCTGGTATACGTTGCCGACGGCTGTGCCGCAGCAGCGGAGGACGGAAAAATATACGAGCTTAATGCCGGTGAAATTATTTTCCACATGCCAATGGAATTTCACAGAATATGGTCAGCAAAAAACACAAGTCCGCGGTGTATAATTATGTCATTTGCATTAAGCGGCACCGTTCCTGATATTCTCGGCAGCGGCATATTTACACTCAACCCGGTAATGAAGCAAATACTGTATGATATTTTTGAAAATGCAGATTCTTTTATTAAATACGGCAGCATAACAGACGGTCAGCTTGCCGCAAACAATCTCGAAAGACTGATTCTCCTCCTTGCCGATGAACAGCTGCCGCGAAGCAAGCGCCGAAAAACCGCCGGTACTAAAAATTATGAAAATATCATAAGCGTTATGAATGATAATATCGGCAAGCGTCTATCAACAGAAGAAATTGCTTTCCTTTGCGGCTTAAGTGTCGCCAATCTGAAAAAGACCTTTAAAAAGTATTCCGGCATGGGGGTTATGGAATATTTTAACCGACGGAAAATCGCAAAGGCAATGCAGATGATAGAATACGGAAACAGCATTTCCGAAATAAGCAACGAATTGGGATTTTCAAGCATCAGCTATTTTTCCGCCGTATTTAAACGGATATGCTCGGTTTCTCCGGCGGAATATAAAAAATCGTTACAAGCTTAAATAATCGAATATGATTGCTTAATAAATTGCTTGGGCGACATTCCCGAATATTTTTTAAAGCTGCGGCTGAAATATGCGCAGTCACAGAAATTCAGCCGCGCTGCCACCTCATCTACGGAATATAAGCCTGACATGAGCAGCCGTTTTGCCGCTGTCATGCGCACATCATTTTTATATTGAGCTGCCGTTTTTCCGTAAGCAGCCTTAAAAGTCCGCTACAATGTTGACAAGCTGACGGCACATGCCGCCGCTATGTCGCTTTCGTTCATTTCAAACACACTGTCGGCATCTATGACCGATTTGATTTTCGCCGACAAGACATTCCCTCTGTTTTGTCCCGTTATACCGTCTATGATACGGTAGAATATTGATTTTACCATGCGGCTCCGTTCGGTAAATGTACTGTAATCAAAGATTTCGTTAAAATCGTTTTCCATACTGCGGCAATTTCTGATAATTGTTATATCCTCATCACTGTCTGTTAAATTTCCGCTGCACTGAAAATTTATAAGAATATCTTTTGTGTCATGCCCCGCAAATTCTGCACGGTAACGTGAATTTTTATTTAAGATTACAATATCTCCGCTTTCGGCAACAATATTTTTATCCTCCGTTCCGTAAGCGATTGTTCCGCTTTTTATATAACATATACCCCAAAACGGTCTTTTACGCATTTTATACGACTATGCCGATTACATTATAAAATATCTTGAAGCATACAAAGCCGAAAGAATTGATATATTTGCAATTACTCCGCAAAACGAACCCGAAACACAGCAGAACGGACACATGCCTGCCTGTATATGTCACCCAGATACAGAAGCGGAATTTATAAAGGTTCTGCGCAAAAAGCTTACAGCCGCCGGAATGAAAACACAGATATGGATGTACGGTGGAAATTGTGGTATATTGAGCTTACTCCCAACTCTGCAGCCACGGTTATATTCAAATAAAACAAGTCTTATAGGGGCTGTTTAAAAAGAGCGCAAAATGCAAAAAACACACCCGGCGGCGTACCAATGTACTCCGAACGGGTGCGTTTATGCATATCCCTTAAACAGTCTGTGACTTTTTTAACAGTCCCGTACTTCTCTGTTTTTATCTGTTCTTTAATGCTCTGTCCATTCTGCGTGATGCATCGCGCTTTGCAATATCCTCACGCTTGTCGTAAAGCTTTTTGCCCTTTGCCAGTGCCAGCGAAACTTTTACCAGCGAACCTTTTAAATAAACCGATAAAGGAATCAATGAATATCCCTGCTGCGAAATCAGCCCCGTGAGTTTTCTTATTTCTTTTCTGTGCAGCAGCAGTTTCTTTTCTCTCAGCGGATCGCGGTTAAAAATATTTCCCTGCTCAAATGGGCTTATATTCATACTCTTTACAAAAACCTCACCGTTATCTATTGAGGCATATGCTTCCGTTATATTAACCTTTCCCTGCCGTATCGACTTTACTTCGGTACCAAACAGCTCTATTCCGCATTCATAGGTATCTATAATAAAATACTCATGACGCGCCTTTTTGTTCTGAGATACTATTTTTATTCCGTCTTTCTTTTCAGCCATAGTCTTCACCGTCCTTATTTCCGTTTCTTATGCTCCATATAACGTTTTTTACCCTCTTCATAAAGAAGCTTTATATAAGGCTCGTCACTCACTTCAAAACCCGGTACCTTATGTGGTCTTCCGTCCGCTCCGAGAGCTACCAGCGTGAAAAATGCAGTGAGTGCAATTTTCTTTGTTCCCTCTATAAGATTTTCAGATTCCACCGCCACAAAGGCTTCCATTGATGAATTTCCCACATAAACAACATTTGCCGTACATGTAACCAGTTCGCCTATGTGTATCGGCTGCTTAAAGCACAGCTCGTCAACACGCGCGGTAACAATGTCTGAATGAGCATATTTCATTGCCGCCGCGCCTGCCGCAGAATCCATCATTTTCATTATTTCGCCGCCGTGTATATTTCCCGAAGCATTTGACTGATAAGGCAGTACAGTCTGTGCCAATATTGTTTCCGAATCATAAAATGTTTGATTTTTCATATTCTTGTAGCCGTAAAATCCTTTCACTAAAATAAATACTGTTTATATCTATTATACCACAAACTTCCGATTAATCAATCATTTTTTTTATAATTGCCGCTTTTCGGCTGCAAAAAAGAACCGATGCTGAAATCTCATCGGTTCTTTTAAATTTATCTTGTTACCTGAACTGTTTTCTTATCAAGTGCCTGCATTGCGCCGTTCCACAAATACACGCTTATTTCGGTTGTGTCATCCGACGGTGTTATTGCACCCGATAATTTTCCGCTGCCTGTTTGTGAATACTTTTTAACTTCTTTAAGATTTTTGTTTTCATCATAAGCCGCAATATACATATCGAATACATCTTCATCGGCTGCATTTTCCACAACCGCACTTACTTCAAGAGGTACACCCGAAACAGCAATTCCTAATTCATTTACAGCAGCACTGAATTCTGTATTTTCCGCATACTGCTTATCTACATAAATATTGTTGAGGAAAACTCCGTTTGTATCTGCACCGTTTTGGGTTATATCATAGCTTATACTTGTGAATGAGGTTATTCCGTCATTCATAAACGGTTGATTTTCAACAAGCATTGTCTTGCTGTAAACATTATCTCCCGTATATGAGCCGTCGTGTGTCTTTCTCGGTGTCAGCCATGCGGAATATGTGTTATTATTCAAGTCAACCTGCACCTTCACATAAAATACATTTTCCGCATCTTTAGTATTATTATTACCCAGAACAACTGTTTCCGCGTTTCCGACACGGTTTCCGCCGGCATCAACCATATATGCCGAGCCGGGGTATTTAACACTTGAATTGCCCGTGTTTTTCGCAAATCTCAAACCGGCAATGTCTTTTTCATTACCCGAAGCGTCTTTACCGCTGAGATTCAGCTGAACATATCCGTCACCTTTGTAAAGCAGAACAAACTCAGACTCATATGTATATACTCCGTTTTTAAACACCTTGCCTGTCGGGTTGTTTTTGGTGTCATTTGCAAAATCAAGCTTAAACATACGGGCTTTATCGTCACCCACTGCCGAACCGCGTGTTGTAATTCTCAAAGAGTCTGTGTTTAGGCTGTTATCGTTGTTCAGCTTAACCAAGCTCCAAACAACATTTTTACCATCATTAACAGTCATTCCGTAATCCGACGGAGTAATTGTATCGCCGAAGTCTCTTGCTTCAAGACGATACGGAAGATTGTAATACGAACTGTCACTTGCTCTCTTTATAAATTCCTCTATTTCCGCATCTGTCAAATCAGCCTTTGCCATAAGCTTTTTGCTCTGCTCGATTACCTTTTCCGTTCCCTCGATTGCAGGAAGCGTCTGTGTAAGCAGAGTATTCAATTCGCCTGCCTTTGTAAGCGATTTTCTGGAATTAAGCGCCGCACAGTTTTTATTTATCTGTGACTGTGTGAGTGCATCACCGTATAATTTTACGAATGCGATACTTCCCGAAAATGCATTCTGTGCCAAAGCCTGATTAATATAATCGCCGTTATCGTCCTTTGTGGGATCATAATCACCGCCGATTACCATTGCATAATACGGATCGTTTTTCATTACATCAGAAAATTCCAAAGCACCGCTTGCCGCTGTGGTATCCACAAGAGTTCCGTCATTATATACTCTTATGTTTGTTCCGTCATTTGTAATTGTGAGATGATAATACTTATCCTTTTCTACGGTAAGACCGTTTCCGGGTTTCGGATTAACCCATGCGCCGTTATGTCTCAAGAATGCAGAGAACACGCCGTTTGCATCCATTTCCATATCAAATCCGGAGCCCTGAGCAGCTCCGATAATATTATTATCGGTCTGATGCGCACTTGCTTTGAACATCATGTCTATTGTATATTTTCCGTCCTGCAGAAGTGCTTTTCTTTCATTGTTCATATAAACCTTGAAGAAGTTTGCCGACTTCTTTGCGTCAGTATCGGTTCTTTCAAAGCTTGCAGTGTACATATTAAGACTTTCATCAAAGCTTACCGGAACATTTCCGAATTCCTCTGCAGCTATTCCGTAAAAACGTGCAAATTCCGAAGTATCCAAAGCGCCGTAGGCATTAAATGACACGTCAGCAACAGCAGATACGGGAGCGCCCTCATCTGTTGTAAATGCAGCGCTTTCCAATACATTTGACGATTCAGTATAGAAGCTGTCATATGCTGTTATTTTCGCCGTATACGATGTTTCCGGCGACAATCCCGTAACATTCCAGTAGTTGTATTCCGGCATATCTGCGGTCTGCCAATAGTACGATGACAAGGTTACTGTCTTATCAGCCGCTCCGGTCTCTTGGTTTATAAGCTCCAGCTTATAATGACCGACATCAGTTTCATCGTCCTTTGCCTGCTTGAATGTTACTTTGCAGCCGCTTTCCGTTATATCTGAAATCTCCGCTTTTGCATCATTTTCGAAATACGGCGGATTCTGATCACGGGTATCTGTGTATTTCCAGTTTTCCTTATCGTTTACATTAATCGTCCACGGTGACTTAAACTCACGTTCGCGGTAGAAGTCCATTCTGTGTACCGTAACGATTTCATTCTCGTCTACTTCAATATAATATCCCGAGCACTCATTTTCATTGCTTCCGAAACGCTTCGGCTGAAAGCTTTCGTCCCAGCAATCCTCAATTTCCATGTTATTTACCGCACCTGTGTTTAATGATGTAAAATCCTTCTGATGTATTGAACGCTCATTTGCCATATCCCAGTGTGAATGTCCCGAGAAGGTTATTGCATTTGAATGGTTTTTAAGCGCATCGTAAAGCTCGCTTGTTCCCCAATAGCTTGAGGTATACTCTTTTCCGTTTCTCATGCCGGTTATCGGGAATGAACCGTAAACCGTATCCTTTGCATTCGGATGCATGCCGACAAATACAGGCTTGCCCTCCGACTCGGCACACGCAGCATTCATTGCTTCCGTAAACCAGCTTATTGTTTCGGGTGAATGAATATACGCATAATTGCTTGGTTCGTCATTCGCTCTTTGCGTATCCTGGCTTACCATAACAAATTTATATCCGTTTACGTCAACAACATAATCGGCACTTGTAATTGTCGAATCATATGTTGACAGATATTTAACAAAATTACTCTGCAAATTATCCTTTGCATCATGATTTCCTCGGAGGAACATTACCTTTGTGTGCGAGCCGGGAGGAATTACCTCTGCCAAATCTTTTACAAATGCCTGCCACTCTTCAGCTTTGCTGTTATGTGTAATGTCACCCGGAATAAGCAACGCATCCAGCTCATCCAAGCCGCCGGCTTTTTCGATCACCTGTTTTGCCGCATTTTTAAACTTCTTGCCTGCATATTCATATGCCGAAAGCGATGAATCCTGCGACGCACGTCCGTACTGGAAATCGGAGAGTACCGCAAATTTCAGTTTCTTTCCGTCCTCATGTACGGTCGGTGTCGGAGTAGGTGTAGGTGCAATATATTCCGGAGTGTATTCGTTTACATTGATATTCTTTATCCATACGCCGTTTCCGTACTTAAAATTGTCGATATGATATGTAATTCCGGCAAACTTTGTTATGCCCGCCGTATTCATCGGAGCGTCCTCAACAAGCAGATATTCGTCTGTCGCCTCGGTTGCCGCGTATCCGCCGCCCTCCGTTTTTCTCGGTACAAGCCACAGTGAATATTTACCGTTTGTAAGGTCAAGCTGCGCCTTAATGTACAAGAGCTGACCAATCCAGTCGGTTCCCTTAGTTGTGTTGGCTGAGTTTATGCGTATGTCTGCCGTATTTCCTATCTGTGCGCCGTAAGCATTTACCGCACTCACTTTACCTGTATTTACTTTTCCGACTGACATGCTTGACGGAGGAGTAAATGTAACCTTTGCCATATTTGCACCGGTTCCGTCTTCTTTTTCACCGTTAAAGCTAAGCTGTATCTGCGCTCCGACATCTTTTACCTGAACCATAAATTCAGATTCATATACATATCCGCCGCCCGTAAGGCTCGGATTATTGTGCATTGTATCATTTTCAAAAGTCAGCGTCGTTAAATCACCGCTTGTACTTTTTCCCGGACTTTTTGTAGAAAATCTGAAGCCTTCTTCATATATATACAGCATTTTATCAGCCGGTTTCCTTTGTACGCTCCAAATAATGTTACCGTCGGTTTTAAAACCGTAATTCGATAAATCAATAGCGGTTTTATCATCAGCCGGATATTGAACGCCGTCGGCATCCGTCATCTGATCGCTTATATACGAAAGCGACAGCGGTGTGCCCTCCGAATGCACAGGCAATGCCGATATGCCCGTTACAAGCTGTGCTGCTGCGGCAAGTGCTGCGGCAATTTTTCTTAATTTCATAAATGTACCTCCGTTTCTTTTTCTCTGACCGTTACTTTCATCGGTCTTTTTTGTGGGTATTGTGCATTTTATTTTATGAGTGCTGCTTTACCAAAAGTATTTCTTACTCTTATTATAATGAAAAATATGCACAAAATAAATAATTCATTTTTTATATTTATTGTCTTTTTTTGCAGTAATTTTACTGCAAAAAATATAGCCTATTTCATTAAATACAACATATTGACTTTATTTTGCTTTAACTGTATACTCATAATATATAACATTTGCCAATATTTTAACGAAAGGAAGATTTTACAATGAAATTTAAGAAAACCGCAGCGATTATCACCGCCGCTGCCGCAGCTGTTCCTTATTCGGTTCTTGCGGCGGATTCTATATATTTCAGAGAGAACAGCAATACCGTTATTGTAAACGGTCAGACGAACGAAATACCCGATGCACCGAAAAACATTGACGGTGTAATGTATGTTCCTCTCCGATATTTTTCATCACTTGTAGGTAAAAACGTCTACTGGAAGGACGGAATTGCCGAGGTGGGCAGTTCGAGTGAGGAAACGCTCGAAAAAATGATGAATGACAATTACCTTGCATCAAAGTTCGATTCTTCTTATCAATCGGATTTAACGGATTTGCGTAAAATAAAAAGTGAACTTAAATCGGAGTTGTATGACAGTGAGGCTAACCCCGAAACGGCATTGTCGTTATGGAAAGAGGACGGCAGCTTTGAGGGGGTTGAATATTTTAATACCGACAGAATGGTATGGTCTGCAAAAAATCATATCGACTATGTGCGTACCATGGTAAAAGCGGTATATTCACCCGGCAGCAAATACTACGGTGACAGCGATATAAAAGCCAAAATAGCCAAATCGCTTGATTACTGGATTCACTCCGGCAGAGTTGAATCGGATAACTGGTATCAGCAGGGCATTGCGGTTCCCGCGATAGTTGTTGATATTCTTATAATGGAACCCGATGAAATGACAGACGAAGTAAGACAGGTACTTAACAGCGAAGCCGCACAGGGCAGCATTTTCAGCGAAACCACCACCGACCGCATGACCGAACGCCCCGTAAGCAGTACGGGTGCAAATCTCGCGGACAAGCTTGTAACGAGCTTCCGTATTGCAGCCGCAACAGAAAACGAAAGCGAAATGTATGACATACTTCATCTTCTTGAAAATGAGCTGCGTGTATTTAAAGCCGTGAGAACAGATGAATACGGTGAGGATTCGGACGGCATAAAAGCCGATTACAGCTTTCATCAGCATGTTGACCAGATTCAGAGCGGCAGCTACGGTGAAGTAATGGTAAACGACGTTGCAAGAATGCTTGAATGGATTAAAGGTACAAAGTATATGATTTCCGACAATGCATTAAATGAATTTGCAAGCTTTATCCTTGACGGTCAGCAATGGATGTTCAGAAATGACTACCGCGAGCTTACAACCGCCGGCAGGCACATAACGAGACCTGACGGTATAAAAGGAATGAGGGATTCGGTCGCACGCGCAGTCAATGCACTGAGCGGACTTACTCAAATTGAGCGCTATGACGAGCTTACGGAACTTAAAGAAAACCGTCTCGGCGATACCGATAATTTCAGCGGCAACAGACATTTCTGGCTTTCCGACTACATGTCGCACAACAGAAACGGCTATCATGCAGGAATCAAGCTTGCATCAAGCAGAACAAAATGCGGTGAGGTTGTAAACAACGAAAACCTTTTGGGATATTATCTTTCCGACGGCGTAACAACACTTATGCAGGACGGAGACGAATACTATAACATCATGCCGCTTATAGACTGGAACAAGCTGCCCGGAACCACCACTCCCCAGGGCGCTCTCAAAAATCTTAATGACTGGGCGGAATGGAACGGCGAGCATTTATGGAACTGGAAAGGAAACCGCTCATTTGTCGGCGGTGTTTCCGATGGTGAATACGGTGCGGCGGTTATGGACTATTCACGTGACGGACTTGATGCTCACAAATCATGGTTCCTGTTTGACGATCAGATGATTGCTCTCGGAAACAACATAAATTCATATTCCGATGACGATATATACACAAGTATAAATCAGTGTGTTCTTGACGGCGAGGTTAAAATTTCCGACGGAAAAACCGCGAAAACAGCCTCGGCTTCGGAAACCGTAAACGGAAAATATGTTCTGCACAACGGAATAGGTTACATAAGCGATTCACCGATGCTCTTAAAAACAGAGGAGCGCACCGATGTTTACGGCAAAATCAACACCACAGCCGCATATGCGGAGAAATCCGAAACAAACAGCATATTCCAGCTCGGAATCGACCACGGAGTAAAGCCCGAAAACGGCAAATACATGTACCGCACGGTATTCAAAGCCGATGAGGATAAAATGAATAAAAATCTGAACAATCCGTCAATTAAGGTTTTGAGAAACGATGACAAGGTTCAGGCAGTATATGACAGCGAAAATAAAATCACACAGGCTATCGTATGGAAAATGGATACAATAGAAATTCCGTCGGGACTTACGGTTACAACAAACAAAAAATGTGCGCTCATAATCAAAGAGCTTGACACCGGCGTGCTGGAAATAACTGCCTCAAACCCGACAAATGAGCCTAAAGCATTAAATGTAACGGTAAACAAAGCCCTGCCCGCCCTTACCGAGCAGGATACGGGAGTAACCGGAGTAAAAGTAACCTCGGAAAATAATTCCTCCGTAATCACATTCCGTCTTAATGAGGGAATTTACGGCGGCAGCTCCACAACATACAACAGCAAAAGCGGTTTTACACAATTTATTAAATAAGCAAAAGGAGAAAAAACAATGGAAAAAGGACGTTTTACACTTCCGGGCGAAACCGGAATGGAGGAAGAAATAAAAAAGCTCGTAAATTTGTGGGGTGTCGATGCCATACGTGACAGCGACGGAACACAGCTTTCACAGGAGCTTATAGATATGGGACTTACCGTATATTCCACGCTCTGCCTTGTACGTGACGACAACGCATGGATTAAGGAAAACATGGATTGCTTACAGCAGATTTACCTCATGACTCCCGAAGAAACAGCTTTGTCCGATACGCTTTCCGTAGACATTATGGCAACATTTTTTGACAAGCAGTTCAAACCCAACACGGATACGGATATAAAGAAATACTGGCAGGTAACGGACCGCACCGCCGGTACACCCACAAACAACTGGACATATGCCGATGGCATTGTAACAATCAAGGCGGTTCCGTTCCACAGCTATACCGTATCTTTCCTTGCCTATCAGATATGGGAGCCTGTATCGATGTACAACTACATCACAAACAACTGGACATCGGAGCGCGAAATGACCGTTGACCCGCGTTCACCAAAGGCACAGGAGCATCTTTTAAAGAGACTTGAAGCATGGCTCGAAGCACACCCCAAAACGGATGTTGTCCGCTTTACAACATTCTTCTACTGCTTTGACCTTATATACAACAATCTCGGCAAAGAAAAATTTGTCAACTGGTTCGGATATGCAAGCTGTGTTTCACCTCTTGCGTTCGAGCAGTTTGAGCAGGAATACGGTTACAGCCTTACCGCCGAGGATATAGTTGACAACGGCCGCTACAATACCCCGTTTAAAAATCCGTCAAAGCATTATCTTGACTGGATGGAATTTAACCAGAAATTCATAAGCGGCTTTGCAAAGAAGTGCGTATACCTCGTACACAAATACAACAAAAAGGCAATTATGTTCCTGGGCGACCACTGGGCAGGCACAGAGCCTTACGGAAAATATTTCCCGTCAATCGGTCTCGATGCGGTAGTCGGCGCGGCAGGCGACGGTGTTACCACAAGAATGATTGCTGACATTCCCGTAAAGGAGACGGAAGCGCGATTTTACCCGTACTTCTTCCCCGATATTTTCCACGAGGGCGGTGATCCCGTAGGTGAGTCAATGCCTATATGGATAAAGTGCAGACGTTCCATGATGCGCAAGCCTATGGCACGCATGGGCTACGGCGGTTATCTGAGTCTTGCACTGAAATTCCCGGATTTTATAGACCACGTTACGGAAATCACAACTCAGTTCAAAGCCATACATTCAAAGTCAAAAGGAACACGTCCGTACTGCGCTCCGTTTAAGGTTGCCATATTAAATTCATGGGGAAAAATCAAGTCTTGGCAGACGCATCAGGTGGCACATTCTTTGTGGAATCAGCGCTGCTATTCGTATCTCGGTGTTCTTGAGGCCCTTGCAGGCTTCCCGTTCGAGATTGAGTTCATCAATTTTGATGATGTAAGAAACGGCCGTCTTGATGAATTTAAGGCTGTGATAAATGCCGGAGATTCCCTCACGTCATGGAGCGGTGCGGATAACTGGAATGATGCTTCCGTTATTGAAGCGGTCAGAAGTTATGTAAACAACGGCGGCGGCTTTATCGGTGTCGGCGAGCCATCGGCATATGAAAAGGACGGAAAGCTGTTTATGCTGTCGGATGTTCTGGGAGTTCAGAAAGAGCTGGGGCTTACCGCAAGCCTTAACAAGCCTGTAAACACTGTTTCAAAGCACTTTATTACAGAAGATGTAAAGGACGGCATCGACTACGGTGAGGGCATGAGCATGATATACACCACAGGAAATACAACAGTGCTTGACATTCAGAACAACAGCTGCACACTTACCGCAAACGAGTACGGAAACGGCAGAAGCGTTTACATTGCAGGTCTCCCCTACTCCTGCGCAAATGCACGTATACTTTTAAGAGCAATATACTGGTGTGCATCGGCAGAGGACGAAATGCTTAAATATTACAGCGAAAATCCCGATATGGAATGTAATGCATATCCCGAGGCAGGCTGCATTTGTGTAAATAACAATACCGACACGGAACAGTCCGGCACAATACACTGCAACGGCAAGACATTTGATGTAAAGCTCGGTGCAATGGAAAGCCGCTGGCTTGACATTTAATGAATTTTTACAAATTTATCTTGATAAAATACGCATAATTTGTTATAATTAGTGTGGCATACGGGCAGAAAATATATTTCTGTCCGTGCCGCTTTATTTTATAGTGCGGGGGTGTTATATAATATGTATAGGCTTCTTATAGTTGATGATGAACAGAGTATACGCAGCGGAATAATCAAAGGGAATCCATGGAATGAATGGGGATTTGAAATAGTCGGCGATGCTGCCGACGGCTTTGAAGCGCTGCGCATTATAGAGCAGACTGCTCCCGATGTTATACTTTCCGATATTCGTATGCCCAATATGGACGGTATTGAGCTTATGCAGTATGTAAACAAAAACTATCCTCAGATAAAAATGGTTATCTTGAGCGGCTACAGTGACTTTGAATATCTTAACATGTCAATAAAGCACCATGTAACCGAATATCTTTTAAAGCCTACCGATATAGATGAATTTGAGGAGCTTTTTAAGCGCATAAAGCAAGAGCTTGACAAGGAAAGCACCGAGCGTGAGGCAATTGAAAAATTCCGCATTTCTCACCTCGACGCAACATTAAATACTATGATAAAAGGTTATGATGAATTTCTTATGAGTGATGATGTGAAATCACTCAACAGTTTTTCCATATACCCCGACAACTGCGTAATCGTAATGGTAGATGCTGAAGCCCCTGGCAGCGGGCATGATGCCGGGGACTTATTTGCCATGCGCCGCACAGTAATCGAATTTGCAAATTCCGTATCGCATCCCGATATTTCAGCACATTATTTCCTTAATTCCGTTGATGAAATAACGGGGATTTTAAGCGGCGACAAAACATCCGACAAGGATTATGTACGGGAATATTTTTCTGCACTCGCCGCGCAAATAAAATATTACTGCAATATAAAAATATATGTAAGCGTAAGCCTTAAATGCGACAACGTTCTCATGCTTCCTCAATGCTTTGAGCAGGCTCTTAATCTTGCGCACAGAAAAGTTTTTGAGAATGATGAAATTACGGCATTTTACCGTGTACAGAAGAAAACCGACAGCCGTTTCCCCGATTTTATTTTTGATTATGATGCAATATGGCAAAACATCATAAAGGGCAATGCCGATGCGGTGTTTGCCGAGGTTGACCGTGTATTTTCACTTTTTGAGTCCGACTCCTCCATTGATTACAAAAATATAGAACAAATATGCATAGACTTTTTGTTTTTCCTGTCGCGCCGTTCAATGAAATTCAACATTTCGTTTGAGCAGATAATGGAGGAAAACGGAATACACTATGAGGATATTCGAAACACCGTAAATCTCGTTCGCAGAAAAGCCGTCATTACAGACTGTCTGAAAGCGCTGATTGACTGTATATCACAGTCAATGACACATAGCTCAAAAAGCTCATCCTTGGCACAGGTAATAAAGGATTTCTGTGACAAGGAATACATGGAAAATTATATTTCTCTGGAATATATTGCAGGAAAAGTAAGCAAGAGCGTTGCATATATATCCAAAATTTTTAAAGATGAATTCGGGGTAAATTTCAGCGAATACATTATATCAAAGCGTCTGGAAAAGAGCCGTGAGTATCTTTTGGACAACTCTTTAAAAATTTATGAAATTGCCGATAAAATTGGGTATGTTGACGTTTCAAACTACATAAAACTGTTTAAAAAGCGTTACGGAATAAGTCCGGGTGACTACAGAAATTTTATACAGAGTCAGTAATTCCCGAAAGGATATGAGTATGAAACATAAAAAATATATCAGCTTTCCCGCAAAGATTACAATTTTTATAGCATCTTTTCTGACCATGCTGTTTATAATGATTTCAGTGATGTTTTTTCTTTCACGGTCGCAGATGAAGCAAGAGGCATACAAGCGGCTTGATTTCAGCGCAAATGAAATCAGCACCTCGATTGATGATACAATTTTAAACATTTACAGTGTTTCCGACACCTTTGCCGCTGACAGCAGACTGGTTGAATACACCAAGGATGATTTTACGGGAAAGCCGATTGAAAAGCGCAAAACAACCGTTCAGATTACCAATCAGCTTTTTGCATCATATGATTTACTACAGCATAATTCCAAAATGGTAGCGTTCTACAATCAAAAAGGCGAATTATTTAATTTTCTTGATCCCAACAATGCGGATGAAGCGTGCAAGCAAAAACTTAACGAGCTTGATATAAACAACAAGGACAAGCTGGCACGCTTTTTCTGGTACAGTGTACGCGACAATTTTTTCCGTCTTGACAAAACACAGGATATTCGCAGCGATATGGCTGTAATCGGCTCAAGACGCGTATTTTCGCGCACACAAAATTCATATGTTGGTGTACACATTTTTGCGCTCAGCGAAGAAACGCTTTACAATCAGTACAAAAGTGTTGCCGACGAATACAATGCCGATATTTATGTAATCGACTCCTCGGGTAATCTCTTTTCTTCAAGCAATATCGAAGCACTGAAGTCCGGGGAAATAGACAAAAATCTTTGCAGTCTCGTACTTAACCGCACTTATGACCGTTTTAATTACGGCAATAATGTTGTAAGTGTGGGCGCGTCACACGTAAATGACTGGCTTGTAGTGATTTGCGCCCCCATAAGCAGTGTAACCGCGGTCATTGATAAGCTGTACAACTGGATATTCTGGCTTATTTTTGCTGCCGTCATATTTGCAAGCGTCATGATTTATGTAATATACAAGCGCTTTATGAGCCCCATTTCCAAGCTTAATGCATCAATGCAGCGCGCTCATGACGGTGATTTGAGTGCATATGTTTCGGATGACAGCAACAACGAGCTCGGGCAGATGATAGATAATTATAATGCGCTGCTGTCAAGTATTAACTACAATATAAAAGAAAAGCTTAGTCTTGACAAGCACAAGCGTGAGCTTGAAATGGAGGTGCTGATGAATCAGATAAATCCTCATTTTCTGTATAACACGCTTGAAACAATAGTATGGAAGTCATCGGAGGCAGGCCGTCCCGATATCGGAAGAATTGCCGCCTCTCTGGGACATATGTACCGCTTATCAGTGGCACAGAGTTCGGTATTTGTTTCAATTAAGCATGAGCTGGAGCATGTAAACACATATATTAAAATACAGAAAAACCGTTATCAGGACAAATTTGTCTTTGAGACACGTGCGGATAACAACGCGCTTATTTCATATTATACACCGAAAATCCTTATCCAGCCGATTGTTGAAAATTCACTGAGCTACGGAATGGACGGACTTAACAGGCAATTGCAGATACGAATAAGCGTGCGTATTCTTGAAAATTCCATAAAGATACAGATAACCGACAACGGCAACGGCATGAACCGCGAGGAATTGTCGGCTGTACGAGAGCAGCTGCTAACAGGTATAAAGGCAGAGACAAAAAAGCCATCCATGAAAAAGAGTACGGGACTCGGACTGCATAATATATATGAACGTCTCAGAATATATCTTAACACCGAAGACCCCATAACAATACTGAGCAAAAAGAATTGGGGGACCTCCGTTATAATAATTCTTCCCAAAATAACAGGTGACATAGCCGATACATGGAACAAGAATTAAACAGGCTAAAAGTAAAATCAGCCTATTAATAAAAAATTTCACCTATGGAAAAATCCATTAAATAATAGTACAATATAATTAAGCAAAAAACAAAATCATTCTTTTGGGAATGATTTTGTCTTTATTGGGAATCTAAAGAAATCAGGAGGATTAAATTATGAAAACATTAAAAAAATGTACCGCATTGACACTTACGGCAATTCTTTCCGTAATGTCACTTGCAGGCTGCGGCGGTTCGGACAGCAAGCCGGCACAGACAGCAGCAGTAAACAGCGAAAAACCTTATGAGGGTGTAACACTGCATTACGCAGTTTCACAGTCTGCCACACAGGGCGGTGAAACGGTTGACCTCGTTAACATGGTTAAGGAAAAGACTGGTATCAACATTGAATTCACCATCGTTCCCAACACAAACGCAGGTGAGGTTGATAAGTCACTCGTAAGCCTTATGGCAGGTGATGAGCTTGACATTTTATACGGCACAAATGCAAAGCTCGAAACCTATTACAATGCCGGTGTTCTTACATCACTTGATGAACTGGCTGTAAATGCGAATTACGACATGGAAAAGATTTTCGGAGAAAATCTTGCGTCATACTCTGACGGTCACGTATACGGCTTGCCCGCATTTAATGATATATGGCTTACCTTCTACAACAAGAAAATTTTTGACGATGCAGGTGTTCCCTACCCCTCAGCTGATGACTGGACATGGGAAAAGTATGTTGAAACAGCTAAAAAGCTGACAGATTCCTCAAAGGGAATATACGGCTCATTCATGCTCGATTATGATAACTACAACTATATGTACGCTGAACAGAAAGGCTGGGAGCCTTACAAGGACGGCGAAAAGGAATCAAACTTTGACGATGCAAAATTCGCAGAAAGCCTTAAATGGTTCTACGGTCTCGGAAACGACGAAAAAATCCAGCCCGACAGCGTAACTTATGCAGCAGGAACATATCCCTGGAACTCATTTATAGCAAGCGGCAACTTCGGTATGTTCGTATGCGGCGGCTGGGTTGCATCAATGCTTCCCAACACTCAGAAATACCCGCGTGACTGGGAATGCGGTATCCTGCCCATGCCTTATCCCGAGGGCGAAAAGCCGTCAACACTTTCTGTAACGGGTTGCTATGCGGTACCTACAACAAGTAAAAACAAAGACGCTGCTTTCGCTGCAATCAAGTGCATTGCGGAAAACCAGTACACACTCGGCTACGGACGTATCCCCGCAAGAGTTGATTTAAGCGATGATGAAATTTCATCATATATTTCGGAAAAGCTTGTTCCGACATATGCAAACGACAACATCTCACTTGAAGACTTCAAGAAAGCATGGTTTGATCCCGACAGAGAAATCCATTCGGAAAAGATTATCGGACCGGCAGATACTTCAATCAGCCAGATTATCATTGAAGAAGCTCAGCTTTACGGAGCAGGCTCCAGAGATTTGACTACCGCAGTATCAAACATCAAGAGCCGTTCGGACGAAGCAATCAAAGAAGCCGTTTCAAAATAAAACGGGAGGGCACTGTCAATGTCACGAAATGATATAAAAAATCATAAAGCACCCAAAAGTAAGCTTCAGCGCAGTGAAACAATTACCGGATATGCATTTATAACACCGTATATTCTGCTTTTCATAATCTTCACAGGTATACCGTTTCTGTGTTCGTTCATATTTTCGTTATTCAATATAACATATATAACGAAGCTCAGCAACGTTCACTTCGTAGGATTGGCAAACTTTGTAAAGATGTTTACAAATGCGGACGTTATGGCATCTCTGGGACGTACCGGTATATATTCACTCGTTTATGTTCCTTTGATTATGTTAATAGGCTTTATACTTGCCGTAGTGCTAAACAAAGGTATTCACTTTACAAAAGTAGTACGAAGCATGGTATTCATGCCTTATGTATCGAACATGGTTGCTATCGCGGTAGTATTCAAGCTCATGCTCGGACAAACAGGACCTCTGACAACTATCCTGCACGCTTTCGGCGTGCAGGATGCCCCGCTGCTCCTCTTGTCGGAGCGCTGGGCATTGCCGACCGTTGCGGCAATAGCCGTATGGAAAGGTGTAGGTCTTAACATGATTACATACCTCGGCGCACTTCAGAATGTTCCCGTTGAGCTGGAAGAAGCTGCACAGATAGACGGAGCCAACAAATGGCAGCGTATACGCAACGTAACCATTCCGATGCTCTCGCCTACAACGTTTTTCCTGGTAATCAGCTCAATCATAACATCATTGCAGAACTTCACCGTTATACAGTCTCTTACCGAGGGCGGTCCCGGACAGGCAACCAGAGTAATGGCTCTGAGCATCGTACAGACAGCTTTTGTTCAGAACAACACAAGCTTTGCAAGTGCTCAGGCGGTTGTAATCTTTGCAATTGTTATGGTAATCACGCTCATTCAGTGGCGTGGTCAGAAAAAATGGGTAAATTATTAAAGAACGGAGGTTGCTTAAGTTGAAAAGACAAAAAATAACTAAATGGATACTTACGGTAATTATGCTTATAGTCGGCTTACTGTGCATTTATCCTTTTATATTCATGCTTTCATCATCGTTTAAGCTTAGCGGTGATGTACTTACAAAGCCGTTCCAGATAATACCTAACCCGTTCACTTTTGAGAACATAACGGGATTATTCAACACCGAATATTACAATTTCCCGCTGTGGTATTTGAACACAATCATCGTAACGGGCGTTACTCTTTTGTTTAAAATAGTGCTTATAACATATACGGCATACGGATTTTCCAAAATAAACTTTAAAGGCAGAGACACAATATTCCTTGTTCTCCTCGCCGCTATGATGATTCCGTCGGATATTATGATTATCCCAAGATATATAATATTCAAGAAGCTTCATATTTTAAATACGTTTTGGTCAATAATCCTCCCGAGCCTGGTTGACGTATACTTCGTATTCCTGTTAAGACAATCCTTTATAGGAATACCCGAATCAATCAGTGAAGCCGCAAAAATAGACGGCTGCAATCACTTCCGTATATATGCGCAGATTGTTGTTCCACTCGCAAAGCCTGCCATCACTACTATGATGCTGTTCTCATTTGTATGGGTATGGAACGATTATATGAGTCCGTATCTGTATATATCAGATATCAAAAAGCAGATGCTTTCGGTCGGAATTAAATTATTCTCATCAGGTCAGGTTCAGGACTACGGTTCACAAATGGCTGCCGCAACACTCGTTCTGCTGCCGATTATCGTGGTATTCCTGTTCTGCCAGAGATACTTTGTTGAAAGCTCAACATCTTCGGGAGTAAAGGGCTGATATAAAAGAATATCCTCCTTTTAAAAAGCCGCAAAAATAGCAGTTCACTTCACAGCGAACTGCTATTTTTTATTATTCTTCCCCACTCGCTTACAAGCTTCTCCAATGTCCATGCAGCATTTGCAGGACTGGTTGACGGCAGCTTTACGGCTGTTTGCCCCGTTCTTTCTTCCATATATTTTTTATACAGATTATATGCGGTTCCTCCGTTACAGAATACAGCTTTTATGTCGGCTCGTTCCAGTATAACGAATAAATCATTCGGCACCGCATTTTTGATTGAGCTGTCACTCGAACCTCTTATTTCGCAGCTTGCTATCACGTCCCAAACCGCAATACCGTGACTTAGCAGCATTTTCTTTTTTTCATCAACCGTAACGGGACATTTTTCACCGCACAGCGTACTTATCACGCTCCAGAAACGGTTTTGCGGATGACCGTAGAAAAACTGTGCTTCACGTGATTTAACGGACGGAAAGCTGCCTAAAATCAGTAATTTTGAATTTTCATCAAACACAGGCGGTATATTATGATATTCTGTACTCATAAAACCGCTCCTGCCGCAAAAGCTATACTAATCAGAAAAAGTATGACATGCATGTAAAACAGACGCAGATTTGCCGCATTGTTCTCCGCCTCTGTATTTTGCTTTACCAGCTTAATCAATATCAAAGCCGTACCGAACAATATCATCGGACCTACCATAAGCATAAGCAGTCCGCCATGCGCCGATTTTGAAAAAATAAATCCCATTCCTATAAAGAAATATGCCAGTCCCCCAAGGAGCGCAAAACCCAGCGCCCCTCCGGTTGAAGCAAGTAAGTCCGATATTTTTTTGTTCATTGGTTTTATCTCCCCTCGTATAAATAAACTGACGGAGCATATCCGTACACATTACGGTCGGTATACACTCCGTCAGCTGATTTAGTTCAAATGCAATTGTTATGCATTAAGCCGTTCTTTTACACTCTCAAGTATCGTCTCTATCGTTGTCTCGGCAGAACTCATATTATCCGCAAACGTACCCAGATATATCTTTATCTTCGGTTCTGTTCCCGACGGTCTTATCATAAAGTATGATTTGTCGTCCGAAAGATTATATTTTAATACGTTTGCTTTCGGCAGTCCCTTTAACGGCGATACTCCGCCTCTTGCATCCTTTATTGTCTGCGACTGATAATCGGTATAAAGCACAACATTCATGCCTCCGATTTTTACCGGCGGATTTTCTCTTAAATCAACAAGCATCGATGACATTTTTTCCATTCCGTCTTTGCCCGGCATTGTTACCGATACTGTTTTTTCAGCATAATATCCGTATTTCTTATAAATATCCTGCAAAGCTTCATACAGCGACTTGCCCTTTGTCTTATAATATGCCGCCATTTCCGCAATAAGCATCGATGCAACAACACCGTCTTTATCACGCGCATGGTCGCCAACCAGATAGCCGTAGCTCTCCTCAAAGCCTATAAGGTATGTGTGATTTCCCGTATTCGCAAATTCGGTCATTTTTTCGCCGATGTACTTGAAGCCTGTAAGTACATTCATTATTTCCATTCCGTAGCTTTCGGCTATTGCCGCTGCAAGCTCCGTAGTTACTATCGTTTTAATTACAACACCGTTTTCCGGCAGAGTGCCTTTTTCTTTGCGTGAACGCAGTACATAGTCAACCAAAAGTGCCCCGGTCTGATTTCCCGTGAGTGTTCTGTATATACCCTCTGCATCACGGACAACTATTCCGACTCTGTCACAGTCGGGATCTGTACCGATAATTACGTCCACATCATTCTGCTTTGCAAGCTCTATTGCTATTGTAAATCCCTCTTTGTTTTCGGGATTAGGTGATTTTACTGTCGGGAAGTTTCCGTCCTCATTATCCTGTTCCTTAACAACAATAAGGTTTTTAAAGCCGATTTTCTTGAGCACTGTCTGCACGGGACGCGAGCCTGTACCGTGAAACGGCGTATATATAATTTTAAATGTATCGGCAACCTCTTTTACCGCTTCGGGATTAAGCTGCTGCTTCATAACCGCTGCGATAAACTTATCGTCAAGCTCTTTTCCGGGGATTTCAAGCAAGCCCTTTGCCTTTGCTTCATCAAGCGTGATGAATTTCACATCATCAAAAACATCATAGCTGTCAATCGCCTTTACAACAACGTCTGCCGCTTCGGGAGGAAGCTGACCTCCGTCGGGACCGTACACCTTATAACCGTTATATTCTTTCGGATTATGGCTGGCTGTAATCATTACCCCTGCAGCACATTTCAATTCACGTATGCCGAATGAAACCTCGGGTACTGAATGTACAATCGGGAAAAGATATACCTTTACACCGTTTGCCGTAAGCACCTTTGCCGTTTCCTCGGCAAATATACGCGAGAAATTACGGGTATCATATCCGATAAGCACTCCCGCATTTGCCGCATCGGCACCCTCATCATTTACATATTTCGCAACACCCATGCTTGCACGGCGTACATTATATACATTAATTCTGTTCGTACCTGCGCCGATAATTCCTCTCATGCCTGCAGTACCGAACTCCAGCTCACGGTAAAATCTTTCTTCTATTTCTTTCTCATCATTTGAAATTGCTTTAAGCTCTGCCTTTGTCTGTTCGTCGACAGCAGGCGAATTAAGCCATCTTGTGTATGTTTCTTTATATCCCATAGCGCTTTCAGTCCTTTCAATAATCACTTGCTTGTATTATACATTATTTTGTCTCGATTTTCAATCCGTTTATCTGAATTTTATATAAAACTTTGCTATCGGAGCATTTTTTTTATTATTTTTTAGATAACTTTTCCCGCATATCCGGCATTTTGACAACTTATTTCAAATTATACACTTCTGTAATCTGAACGGGAGAAAGATATTTCCCGTTTTTACCGATACCGAGAAATCCGTCATCTGTTCCCCAAGCCCAAAGCGTACCGTTCTCTTTCAGTGCCATTGCACCTATATCACGGCTTATTACGTCCGCCACTCCGTCAAGTATCTTTACAAAGTCCGTTTCATCATTTTCTTTGCCCGTTCCGAGCTGCCCGTACTTATTATTGCCTTTTACCCACAGCGAGCCGTCATTCTTAATTGCGTAAAATGAATCGTTGCCTGCCGTAACATATTTTACATTATCGCATATTTTCTGCGGCTCGGTAACATTAATGCCGCTGTAAGGCACCTCTTTCCCGGTTTTTTCACGGTTATAGTAATCACTGTTCCAATACCACAAATCATCATTATTATCTATAACAAAGTAGCATGCATCCTTGCAAAATATATCCTTTGCCCCGGAAAATACCTTTACCGGCTTTGACAGGTCAAGACCGTCAATCCATTCGCCGCCTTCAAATTCATAATTTCTGCGTTCCTGCCATACATCATTTCCGTTTGTCAGAAGCAGCAGTCTGCCGCCTCGGTCACCGCTTTCTCCTAGCTCCTCCATACCGTTCGCAATTTTTTTAACGTCATCAATATCCGCTGTTGTAGATATTTCATCAGGCAGTGTATCCACGCGAACAAATACCTTGCTTATGCCGTTTCCGACAGTATAGAGCGTACCGTCGGCTTTTTCCACACGGAAAGCACCGGCTGCATTGCAATGATATATTTTCACAAAAGGCGAATTATTTTCATACGGAACATAGTTTATTACATCTCCGTCCGCATCCAGAACACGTCTGTCCGTTACCTTAAAGCCGTACAGATACGTACTGTCAATTTCACTTGTGCGCGTTTCGCCGTTCCTAACATCATCCTTATAGTACCCCTCAGAGAAAATATGACTGTTTCGTGCATAGTCCATTGAACGCACTTTGACAAGTCCGTTCAATATTCCGTCCTTATATGAGGCATACTTCTTTTCAATAAAAAGCCCCGGTGAAGAGCCGCCGCGTGTATCAACTGTTTTTTCTGAATATGATTTACCGCTTTGTACCCCGTTTTTATAATAGCCCACGGTTATTTCATCGGTAGTATCCATGAATCCGTCGGGAACAGCTCTGTGATACACCGTTTTTCCTATACCATTTTGTTTTTTGTCAGCTGCTTCACCCGTATAAACCGATGTTGAATATACATCGGGAGCGGATTTCAGCTCCTGCGGATTTACTGCATTTTCAAGCGCTTTATTAAGCTCTGACGCAGTAATATCTATATACACCATACGTTCTTCATCATTATATGTGTATGTTCCGTATTCCTGCAAATAATCGCTCTGAATAAGCGTCTCCCCGTCAACATTACATGCAGTAATCTCATTACCGTTAAGATATGTCTTTATATCTGTTGAGTAAACATCATAAACATGCTGTCTGAACGGCACATCTGCTTTTTTTATATTAATTTCATCTTCCGAAAGACAAATTTTTTCCTCCGCATCATAATCACGCGAAATGGATAAAGTGCGTGCTTCCTCGTTCCATTCCACCTTAAAGCCGTAATTTCTTAAATCCTCTGCTTTAATATAAGTGTAATCGTTAATATTATAGGATTTAATCGGTTCCCAGTCAATGAGTGTGCCAATGTCGGTGGAAAGCACCTCACCTATCACTTCGGCATGTGCTGCCGTACCTGTCAGCAGCGCAGCAAAAAGCATGGATAAAAAAATCTTCTTCATATGTGTTTTCCCTCCCTAAAAAAATGTCCAAAAGCCTAAAAATCCGATTAAAAAGCTATATAAAACAAGCTGTATTGCAAACAGTACGGGAACGGCTATACGGAATTTGTTATGCAGGGTTTTATGTCTGAACATATACATTCCCAGCAATCCGCCTGCCGCGCCGCCCCATATGCACACGCGCAGAAGTCTGCGTTCCGATATGCGAGTCTGCTTTCGCTTCGCATGTTTTTTATCTTTTCCGTACAGCGTAAATGCCCGGATATTTATTATTACAATATATGCCACAGCAGCAAAAAATACAATCCTGTTTACCGATGTATTTGAGAAAAGCTTTATAACCGTCGGCGACGACGGAATTTTTATATCCTTAAACAAATACCCTAACATTCCCGAAAGCTCGTTAATCCATTCACCAAGACGCTTTATGCCGATGTACAGTATTTGTCCCAAAGCCTGCATTATCTGATGTATATCCAAAATAATTATCCTCTTTCACTATAATAATACTGTATAAATTATACAAATAATTTTATTATCACCCCAAAATCCACATAAATACTGACTTTTTCACTATACATTTTTTTAAAAATCCTTTTTGACATACTTTTGACATACTTTTTTAATTCCAAACCATCTTAACCATTTCGTTAACGCTCTCATCATCTCTCATTTTATCTGCATAAATATTCATTGTCATCTGAATATTTGGCATATTGACTTGCCCCTTTCTCATATAACAGGCAGCAATTATATCTGCTGCTATTATAGCATTGAAATCTAAAAAAGTCAAGAAAATTATGCATTATGAAGTTGCCTCCTGTCATAAAATTCTTTCATATCAACATACCAGCGTCCTCCAATTTTATACCCCGGCAAATGCTGATATGATAAACCGAACGGAGAGTGATATATTATGAATATCATTGAAACAAATTGG
>CAJKHT010000002.1 GCA_905199755.1 uncultured Eubacteriales bacterium
GGGGGTGTTTGCGCAGCGTTGTCGCAGCATGGGTTGTTTAGTATGCCTTATTTTCTTGAAAACTGGAAGTACTTTTTTAAAAATAATTAAATATTTTTTATTTTAATTCAAAAACACACCCCGTAAAATACATTTTTGTACCTCGGGGTGTGTTCTGTTCTTTACCTTGGAATATACGATTTTACTGATGATTCTTTTCGTATTCCTCTACCATTTTCTTAACCATTCTGCCGCCGATTGAGCCTGCCTGCTTTGCTGTGAGATCACCGTTATAGCTGCTGCCCATGGTTACGCCCATTTCCTTTGCCGCTTCCATTTTAAACTGTTCAAGTGCTGCTTTTTTACTCTTTGACATTTTTCATATCTCCTTTTAAAAATAAGTTTTGTAAAAAGGTTTTAATTCCCTGCTCTTAATTTATCCGATTTGCAGAAAATTATTTATGTAAAATATTCCAAAGAGAAAGCGGCAAAGCATTTTTTGCCTTGCCGCTTTTTAATATATACCGATTACTTGCCTTCAACAATATTTTTTGTTTCGATTGCAATCATAAGTTCTTCGTTTGTGGGAATAACAAGAGTTTTTACTTTTGCGTCCTCTGCCGAAATGTCAACGGTGCCTCTTGTATTGTTTTTGTCCGCATCCACCTTTACACCGAGATAATCGAGTCCGTCAATGATAAGGCTTCTTGTGTAGGAATCGTTTTCACCGACACCTGCCGTGAACACAACAGCGTCAACACCGTTCATAACAGCGGCATATGCACCTATAAACTTCTTAACCTGATATGCGAACATATCAAGAGCCAGCTTTGCACGCTCATTGCCTGCATCTGCCGCATCGCAGAGGTCTCTGAAATCGGACGATACACCCGAAATTCCCTGAACGCCGCTCTGCTTGTTCATAAGAGTGTCAACCTCTTTTGCACTCATACCCTTATTTATAAGATATGTTACGACAGCCGGATCCATTGCACCGGTTCTTGTACCCATGGGGACACCATCAAGCGGAGTAAATCCCATTGATGTGTCAACACACTTGCCGCCGTCAACAGCGCTTATTGACGATCCGTTGCCGAGATGACAGGTGATAAGCTTCAATTCCTCAGGCTTTTTGCCGAGAAGCTTTGCAGCCTCCTGTGCAACATACTTATGGCTCGTGCCGTGGAAGCCGTACTTTCTTATCGCATACTTTTCATAATATTCATACGGCAGAGCATACATATATGCTTTTGACGGCATTGTCTGGTGGAATGCTGTGTCGAATACAGCCGTCATCGGAGTATCGGGCATGATTTTTCTGCATGCTTCAATACCGATAATATTCGGCGGATTGTGCAGCGGTGCAAGCGGAGTACACTTTTCGAGACCTTTTAATACCGCCTCGGTGATAAGACATGATTCGGTAAATTCCTCGCCGCCGTGTACCACTCTGTGACCTACGGCATCGATTTCGCTCATTGAGCTTATAACGCCGATTTCTTTATCGGTAAGCGCATCTATAACCATCTGTATAGCATCGCCGTGATCCTTCATGGGCTTTTCGATTTTTACCTTATCTTTTCCCGAAATAACCGCAGTATGCTGAAGATTTGAACCGTCAATACCGATTCTTTCGCAAAGTCCCTTTGCCATAACGCTCTTTGTATCCATATCAATAAGCTGATATTTCAATGATGAGCTTCCGGCATTTATAACCAATATTTTCATATTATTACATTCCTTTCAATCAGTTGTTATTCTGCGCCTGGATAGCCGTTATTGCAACAACACCCGCAATATCCTCCGCAACGCAGCCTCTTGACAAATCGTTTACAGGCTTTGCAATTCCCTGGAGAACAGGACCGTATGCTTCGCCCTTGCCGAGACGCTGTGCAAGCTTGTAGCCGATATTTCCGGCATCGAGGTTCGGGAATACCAGTACGTTCGCCTGTCCGGCAACGTTTGACTGCGGAGCCTTCTGCTTTGCAACCGTATCAACAATTGCCGCATCAAGCTGCAATTCGCCGTCAATTGCAAGCTCGGGAGCCTTTTCCTTTGCAAGCCTTGTAGCCTCCTGCATCTTTGTAACAAGCTCGCTCTTTGCCGAGCCGTATGTGGAATAAGAAAGCATCGCTATCTTAGGCTCGTCACAAATAAGCTGCTTATATGATTTTGCCGATGAAATTGCGATTTCCGAAACCTCGTCCGCATTCGGATCCTGATTCAGTCCGCAGTCCGCAAAAATGAATGTTCCGTTGTTGCCGTATGTACAATCGGGAATATTTATGATGAAGAATGCACTTACAAGCTTTGTTCCCGGTGCGGTTTTAAGTATCTGCAATGCGGGACGGATAACGTTTGCCGAAGAATTTACCGCTCCCGCAACCATACCGTCGGCATCGCCCGTTTTAACCATCATGTTTCCGTAATAAAGCGGATCCTTTACTGTTTCTCTCGCCTGTTCTATCGTCACACCCTTTTTCTTTCTGAGTTCCGCAAACAGCTGTGCATATTCCTCGTTCCCAAGCTCGGGATTGATTATCTCGATACCGTCTATATCAAGCTTTTCGGCAGCTGCTATAGCCTTTATTTTCTCGGGATTACCCAAAAGTATATTTTTTGCGTAGCCTTCCTTTTTAACAATTGCCGCACACTGAATTGTTCTCAGCTCCTCGCCCTCCGCAAGTACAATTGTTTTAATATTTTCTTTCGCTCTCTTTTTCAGATTTTCAATAAATTCACTCATTATGCAAGCTCCTTCATAATAAAATTAACAAAATACAAAAACTGTCAGAATACATTATAATACTATTTAATTTATTTTTCAAGGATATTTTTAATAAAAAGCCAAAAAAATTCAAAAAAATACGTTTTCTTAAAAAGTAACGTTTATAATGAAGTTTACATAATATATATTACACCTCATTAAATAACTGCGGAAAGGAATGATTGCGGTCATGGCGGATATAAGCCTGTGCATGATAGTGAAAAACGAAGAGGCGGTTCTCGGCCGCTGTCTTGACAGTGTGAAAGGAATATTTGATGAAATAATCATCACGGATACGGGTTCTTCGGACAGGACACGCGATATTGCGCTGTCATATACGGATAAGGTGTTTGATTTTGAGTGGATTGACGATTTTTCGGCGGCGAGAAATTACTCGTTTTCAAAAGCATCATGCTCATACTGCATGTGGCTCGATGCCGATGATATTCTTACACCCGAAGCGGCTGAGGAGCTGATAAAGCTTAAAAATGAGCTTAACTCCGCGGTTGACGTGGTTATGATGCGGTATGACACAGCATTTGACGAGCACGGCGATACGGTATTTTTTTATTACCGCGAGAGAATTGTGCGAAACCGTCCCGATTACCGCTGGGAGGGTGAAATTCATGAGGCGATTGTTCCGCACGGAAACATAATATATTCCGACATTGCAGTAACACACCGAAAAGAAAAAGAGTCCGATGCCGACAGAAACATAAAAATATTTGAAAAAATTATTAAAACAGGCAAACCGCTTTCGGCACGGCATAAATTTTATTATGCAAACGAGCTGTATTATCACGGCAGATATGAGGATGCCGTTAAAATGTACAATATGTTTCTTGAATGCAGTGACGGCTGGGTTGAGAACAGAATTGACGCCTGCCGCATGCTCTCATACTGCTTTGACGGCATCGGGGATAAGGGAAACGCTCTGAATATTCTTTTTAAAAGCTTTGCATATGATGCTCCGCGTGCGGAAATATGCTGCGAAATCGGCAGACACTTTATTGAAAAAGAAAATTACACGGCAGCGGTCTTTTGGTATGAAACTGCAGCAGGGCTGCCGTATCGTCCGCAATCCGGCGGATTTGTCATATCCGACTGCTACGGATACATTCCGTATATGCAGCTTTGTGTATGCTATGACCGCATGGGCGAATACGAAAAAGCATATGAATATAATGAAAAAGCCGCCGCGCTTAAGCCAACCTCCGAAGCGGCAGCCCGGAACAGACTGTATTTTGAAGGTCTTAAGATCGTTTCGGCTAATATTACTTAGGAATATTCAGTATTCCGATAACTAAAAAGGAGAGACAAAAAATGAGTTGTAATAATGATTATGTATTTTTAGGCGATGTTGCGGCAGAACGCAGAAGATGCTGCTGCCGTCCCTGTCCTCCGCCGTTTCCTCCGGGCATAACCGGGCCGACCGGTGCAACGGGAGCTACAGGCGCAACAGGTCCGACTGGTCCGACTGGCGCTGACGGCGCAACAGGTCCGACTGGTCCGACTGGCGCTGACGGCGCAACAGGTGCTACGGGTGCAGCAGGCGCTACAGGTCCAACTGGTGCAACAGGTCCGACTGGCGCGGCAGGCGCTGACGGCGCAACAGGCGCTGACGGTGTGACAGGTGCTACCGGTCCAACAGGTCCGACTGGCGCGGCAGGCGCTGACGGCGCAACAGGCGCTACGGGTGCGACAGGCGCTACGGGTGCGACAGGCGCAACGGGTCCGACTGGTGCTACTGGTGCTACTGGTGCGACAGGCGCAACGGGTCCGACTGGTGCTACTGGTGCTACCGGTCCAACAGGTCCGACCGGCGCATCTTCTTCCTCCGGTGAATTGGTGCGGAACGGAACAATGGAGGCATTTACGGGAACTGTCCCGACAGGCTGGACAACAAGCGATTCGTCATTGGTATCAAAAACCACCGATACGGATAATATTCATTCCGGTGTCTCGGCGGTTAAGCTGCAAAACGGAGCAACACTTTCGCAGACCATTGCAATTTCCGGCGGATTATTTTACAGATTAGGCTTTTTTGCAATGGCAAAAGGCAGCCAAACAAGCCTGACTGCCACTGTAACCTTCTATAATTCCTCATCGGCGGCTACTGTGGCACTCACCATTCCGATAACATTTAACACCACAAACGGTGATTATTCCTACTATACCGCAATAACCACAATTGCCGCTCCCGACATTGTGAGCGCAAGAATAGATTTCAGAGCAACGACAGGAGCAAATCAGAACATCTATATTGATGATGTATCATTGGCGGTATCATAAATAAACGGGAGGACTGCCGTATTCTGTACGGCAGTCCTCTTGACATAACCGCAAAACAGACTTATAATATTACATATAATTCATTACCAAGGAGTTTTTTTATGAAAGCAGTAATATTCGACCTGGACGGGACGCTTACAAACACGCTTGACGCAATAGCGCATTTCGGAAATCTGTCGCTTGCGGCAAACGGCTTCGGAGTAATCGAAAAGGACAAATATAAATATCTTGTCGGTGACGGACGCGTGCTGCTTATTCACCGCATGCTCAAATGCTTCGATGCCGACACGGACGAAAACTACGAAAAGGTTGCCGCTGTTTACGACAGGCATTACGAAGCCGATCCGATGTATATGACGGACGCATATGACGGCATGAGAGAAATAGTTGCAAAGCTCAGGGCATCGGGCATAAAGACGGCTGTTTGTTCAAACAAGCCGGATAATGTCGTAAATGATGTCGTAAAAAAGGTATTCGGTGAAAATTCTTTTGATTACGTATGCGGAGTACGCGAGGGCATGCCGACAAAGCCCGATCCCGCGGCGGCGCTTGAAATTGCACGTTTTCTCGGTGTGAAGCCGGAGGAGTGCATTTTTACGGGAGACACGTCTGTTGACATGAACACGGCAAAAAACGCGGGTATGACCTCGGTCGGAGTGCTTTGGGGCTTCCGTGACCGTGCGGAGCTTGAGGCGGCAGGCGCAATGCATATAATTTCATCTCCGTCCGAATACCTGAAATATATCTGATTGGAGGAATAAAAATGAGAGCAAGCGGCATACTTATGCACATTTCATCGCTTTCGTCCGAGTACGGAATCGGAACACTGGGAAAAGATGCATATAAATTCGCGGACTTTCTGCACGAAGCAAAGCAGTCATACTGGCAGATACTGCCCGTTTGTCCGACAAGCTACGGCGACTCGCCTTATCAGTCGTTCGCCAGCCGTGCCGGAAACCCGTACTTTATTGATTTAGACATGCTCTGTGAGGAAGGACTGCTCAAAAAGAGCGAGTATTCGGAAATCACATGGGAATATGAAAAAAACAAGGTTGACTATTCAAACATGTACGATAAGCGGTTTTCCGTACTCAAAAAAGCGTTTGAACGCTTTAAAGGCACGGATATGAGCGAATTTAACCGTTTTCTTGACGAAAACGAAAACTGGATTTCAAATTACGGACTTTTCATGTCCGTAAAATCCGCAAACGGCGGCAAGCCGTGGTTTGAATGGGAAAACGGCTTGAAAACACGCGATCCGCACAGTCTCTGGCTTTGGAAATCCGCGCATGAGGACGAGGTGATGTTCTGGGAATTTTTGCAGTTTAAATTTTTCGGTCAGTGGCACAAGCTGAAAGAATATGTAAATTCACTCGGAATAAAAATCATAGGCGACATTCCCATATACACCGCTCTTGACAGCATGGACGTATGGGTTTCGCCCGATTTGTTCGACCTTGACGACGCACTTATGCCGCGTATCGTTGCAGGCTGTCCGCCGGACGGTTTCTCAAAAACGGGGCAGCTCTGGGGCAACCCGATTTATAACTGGGAACAGCACAAAAACACAGGCTACGGCTGGTGGATTAACCGATTGGGTGCGTCATTCGATTGCTTTGATATAGTGCGCATAGACCATTTCCGCGGCTTTGACGAATACTACGCAATCCCGTTCGGTGACAAAACCGCCGAACACGGCTCATGGCTGAAAGGACCGGGAATTGAATTTTTTGATTTCATGAAACAGCATTTCGGCACACTGCCGATAATTGCGGAGGATTTGGGATTTTTAACGCCGTCCGTCATTGAAATGCTGGAAAAATCGGGTTTTCCGGGAATGAAAGTGCTTGAATTTGCATTCAATCCCGACGAGCCGAGCAGCTATCTGCCCTACAATTACGACAAAAACTGCGTTGTATATGCCGGTACACATGATAATGACACACTTATCGGCTGGAAGAACAGCTCCGATAAACGCGAAATACAATTTTGCAAAAAATATTTTGATATAAGCGATAATGACGATTTTGTATGGTCGTTTATAAAGCAGACCTTTGCATGTGTCGGAGATACGGTGATTATTCAGATGCAGGACTATCTTGAGCTTGACTCGGACGCACGCATGAACACACCGTCCACCGCATCGGGCAACTGGAGGTGGCGCGCACCGAAAAGAGCGTTTACAAAACGTCTTGCCGAAAAAATTGCGGATATTACCGATACATACGGCAGAGCACCGAAGTAAAAAAAGGGATGTAAAAAAACTTTGCCTCTCGGCGTATATACATACGCTTTCTGGTATCCCAAAACTAAAGTTTTGACTCAGTTTGTTAATTCCAAAGCTTTTTCCTATCCCTTGAAAAAGCTAAGGCTGTTTAAATCCTTATTGCCAGCGCACATCTGAGTATTGCCGCGCTCTGCTTCACGGAGCGGCTGAGCATATCCTTTGCCGTAAGGATTTCCCCTACCGCCTTAACGGGCAGTCTTTCGTCCGTTAAGGCGGCAATTCTTCTTAACATTTCGGCTTTATCGGTATTTATTATATTCCCCGTTTCTCCGCACTGTATGACGGTTATGTCACGCAGATATGAGATGAAAAAATCAAGCAGCAAATCGGTGCTGTCACTGTTTTGCGAAAAAAAGTCCTGCACCTTGAATGCGTCCGCGGTGTTTGCCGACAAAAGCTTCGGTATCACATCAAGCGTTTTTTTGCGCAGCTCCTCAAAGCTTTCGTTTTCTATTATCTTTTCCGCCTCGCCGGGTATTCCTCCGCAGTACTTTGCAAGAAACCCTATTCTGTTTCTTTCCTCAGGATACTTCTTTAAAAGATATTCTTCCGTTATTTTATCGGACACGGGCGGAAAATGAATAAGCTCGGCACGCGAAAGCACAGTCTGCAAAAGCGATGCACTGTTGTTTACTATTATGATAAACACCGCATAGGAGGGCGGTTCTTCAAGAGTTTTCAGAAATGCATTCTGCGCTTCGGGAGTCATCAGATCGCCCTCATCTATAATATAAACCTTATGCGGAGCATTAAACGGCTTTATCTGCGCGTCCTTTACCGCCTTGCGTATCGGCTCTATTCCGAGAGTTTTTTTCAGCTTTCCGTTTTCCTTTTCACGCTCAACATGATATATATCGGGATTTGTTCCGGCGCTCGATTCGTCGCAGGAGCGGCACGAGCCGCACGGTGCAACCTCTGTGTTCAGGCACGTCAGCGCCGCCGCAAACAATTCTGCGCTTATATGGCGGTGCAGTCCCTGCGCACCCTCGAAAATATACGCGTGCGAATTTGTACCCTTATGCACACTGTCAATAAGCGTGCGCATTATATTTTCATGAAATGTTGAGTAACCGTACATAGCCCAACGTCCCTCCCCGTTCTTTTAAAAAGCCTTTCATTACGTATATTGTACCACACTTTTTCATAAAATTAAAGAGAAATATTTTATGGAGGATTTTTTAATGAATTACATATGGTGCGGTATGATTTTAATTTCGCTTATTGCCGGTGCGGCTAACGGTCTGCTCGATGAAACGATTTCCGCCGCATTTGAAAGCGCCTCAATGTCGGTAAGCACGGTATTGTCCTTTGCCGGAGTGATGTGTTTCTGGACGGGTATGCTTAAAATTGCGGAGGTTTCCGGCGCATGCGAAAAGCTGCAGAGGCTGCTCTCGCCGATTGTCGGGCGGCTTTTTCCCGGTACGGGCGAAAATGCAAAAAAATATATAACCATGAATTTATCCGCAAATATCCTCGGAATGGGCAATGCCGCAACACCCATGGGAGTAAAGGCAATGCGCGAGCTTGACGAGGAAAACGGCACACCTTTTCATGCCTCCGATGCAATGTGTATGCTTGTGGTGCTTAACACAACCTCATTTCAGCTTATTCCGTCAACAATCATTGCTCTGCGCACGGCGGCAGGCTCTCAAAGTCCGCTCGACATAATCGTTCCCATCTGGATTGCCTCCGCCGTTTCCGTGGTTTGCGCCGTCATGATAACCAAGCTTGTTTGCAGAATGTGGAGAAAATAATATGCAGTACATAATACCCTCAATAATTGCGGTGATAATACTCTTTTCCGTCAAAAACCGCACCGCCGCATATGAAACGTTTATAAACGGTGCGGAGGACGGCATGAAAATAGTTATGCGGATATTCCCGTCTCTGCTTGCGGTGCTTACCGCCGCAGGCATGCTCCGCGCATCGGGCGCAATAGATATGCTTATACGCTTTCTCGCACCCGTTACGGATTTTTTGCATATCCCGAAAGAGGTTATGCCGCTTGTACTTATACGCCCCGTATCGGGAAGCGGCTCTCTGGGCATACTTGCCGATATTTTAAACACATTCGGAGCGGATACAAAAACAGGCAGAACCGCCTCCGTAATAATGGGTTCGACCGAAACAACCTTCTATTGTCTGTGCGTATATTTTGCCGGAACTAAGGTAAAATATACCCGTAGAGTTATACCCTGTGCCGTCATAGGTGATATAATAGGTATATTAACGGGTGTTTTTATAATTAATTTGGGGAATTTTTAACAAAATTTTATATAATTACTTGCAAAATAGTCGGTTTTAATATACAATAGGTATTAGATAAAATGACTGCACTGCGGTTAATAATTAAAAAGGAGATTTTACTATGTACAACAAATTAACGGTAGAAGACATTGATGTTAAGGGTAAAAAGGTTCTCGTAAGATGCGACTTCAACGTTCCGCTTGACGGCGACGGCAATATCACGGACGAAAACCGTATCGTAGGAGCGCTCCCCACAATAGAATATCTTATAAAGAACGGCGCAAAGGTTATTCTTTGCTCACACATGGGCAAGCCTAAGGGTGAGCCTAAGCCGGAGCTTTCTCTCGCACCCGTTGCAAAGAGACTTTCCGAAAAGCTCGGCAAGGAAGTAATATTTGCTGCTGACAACAATGTAGTCGGCGAAAATGCAAAGGCAGCTGTTGCAAGCATGAAAGAGGGCGACGTTGTTCTTCTCGAAAACACACGTTACAGAGCGGAAGAAACAAAGAACGTTGACGAATTTTCACAGGAGCTTGCTTCTCTTGCGGACGTATTCGTAAACGATGCGTTCGGTACAGCTCACAGAGCACACTGCTCAAATGTGGGTGTAACAAAGTACATCAAGGAATGTGCGGCAGGATACTTAATCGAAAAGGAAATAAAGTTCCTCGGCAATGCCGTAAACTCACCCGTAAGACCTCTTATGGCAATTCTGGGCGGTTCAAAGGTTTCTTCAAAGATTTCCGTTATAGAAAATCTTCTTAAAAAGGTAGACAAGCTCATCATCGGCGGCGGTATGGCATACACCTTTATGGCTGCACAGGGCAAGGGTACAGGTACATCACTTCTCGAGCCGGACTTCATCGACTATGCAAAGAAAATGATTGACGAAGCAGGTGACAAGCTTGTTCTTCCGGTTGATACGGTTGTTGCACAGGAATTTTCAAACGATGCTCCCTCAAAGGTATCGGAAAACGGCATGGAAGACGGCTGGATGGGACTTGACATCGGTCCTAAGACAATCGCTCTCTTTACAGATGTATTAAAGGACGCAAAGACTGTTGTATGGAACGGACCTATGGGCGTATTTGAATTCCCGAACTTTGCAAAGGGTACAAACGCAATCGCAACGGTTCTCGCAGACCTTGATGCAACAACAATCATCGGCGGCGGTGACAGTGTTGCAGCTGTAAACCAGGCAGGTCTCGGCAGCAAAATGAGCCATATTTCAACGGGCGGCGGCGCTTCAATGGAATTCCTCGAGGGCAAGGAGCTTCCGGGTATCGCGGCACTTACAGACAAACAGTAATCGAAAGGATTGAATAATCATGGGTAAATATATAATCGCAGGTAACTGGAAGATGAACAAGCTTCCGTCGGAAACATATGACTTCGTTAAAGAGGTTGCAGAGGCTACAAAGGGCGCTTCATGCGAGGTAGTATGCTGCACTCCGTATGTGTGCCTTGCTCCGGCTGTTGAGGCTGCAAAGGGTACTCACGTAAAAATAGGTGCGGAAAACCTCCACTTTGAGGACAAGGGTGCATTCACAGGCGAAGTGAGCGCCGATATGCTTAAGGATTTGGGTGTTCAGTATGTAATCATCGGTCACAGTGAGAGACGTGCATACAACAACGAAACCGATGAAACGGTAAACAAGAAGATAGTTAAGGCTCTTTCAAAAGACCTCATTCCTATCGTATGCGTGGGTGAATCGCTTGAAGAACGTGAAGCAGGCATAACAATGGACCTTATCTCAATTCAGATAAAGAAAGCTTTTGCCGGAATTGCTGCGGCAGATGCTAAAAAGGTTGTAGTTGCTTACGAGCCTATCTGGGCAATCGGCACGGGCAAAACCGCTTCCGATGACCAGGCACAGGAGGTTTGCGGCGGTATCAGAAAGGTTCTCGCTGCATTATATGACGATGCAACAGCTAAGGAAATCACAATTCAGTACGGCGGCAGCATGAATGCCGGAAACTGTGCGGGACTTCTTGCAAAGCCCGACATCGACGGCGGTCTTATAGGTGGTGCATCGCTTAAATCAGCCGATTTCGCGGTAATCACATCGGCAGCGAAATAATTAAATTTTAACGGCAGTTTTATTTAGCGCAGATTATTGACGGCATTAATATTGCCTTGATGGTCTGCGCTAAATTGGGTAAAGGCAAAATATAACCGAATTTAATCGGAAAGGACTTGAATACAATGGCAAAAAAACCAATCGCCTTAATCATCATGGACGGTTACGGCATAAACAACACAACAGCCGGAAATGCAATCGCAGCGGCAAAGAAACCCCATCTTGACAAATATCTTGCGGAGTATCCGCACACGCAGCTCCAGGCAAGCGGTCTTGCGGTAGGTCTGCCCGACGGACAAATGGGCAACAGCGAAGTGGGACATACAAATATCGGCGCAGGCAGAGTTGTGTACCAGATGCTCGTTAAAATCTCAAAGGACATTGAGGACGGAAAAATATATGACAACAAGGCTTTGACGGACGCTATGGAATCGGCAAAAAATAACGGCAAGGCTCTGCATCTTATAGGACTTTTGTCAAACGGCGGTGTTCACAGCCATATCGGACATCTCTTCGGTCTGCTTGAAATGGCTAAAAAGCACGGTCTTGAAAAGGTATATATCCATTCCTTCCATGACGGACGTGACGTTCCCCCCACATCTGGTATCGAATTTATGCGTGAGCTTGTTGATGAAACTAAAAAGCTCGGTGTCGGCAAGGTTGCAACACTCTGCGGCCGTTACTACGCAATGGACAGAGACAACGCATGGGACAGAGTCGAAAAAGCATATGACGCTATGGTTCTCGGCGAGGGTGTACAGGAAAGCGATCCCGTTGAGGCTATACAGCACTCATACGACAACGGTGTAACGGACGAATTTATACTTCCTGCCGTAATCGACAAGGACGGCATGATAAAAGAGGGCGACAGCGTTATAATGATTAACTTCCGCCCCGACCGTGCGCGTCAGATAACACGTGCATTTGTCGATCCCGACTTTAACGGATTTGAGCGCAAAAAGGGATATTTCCCGCTTAACTACGTATGCATGGCGCAGTATGATGCCGAAATGCCCAATGTAACCGTTGCATATCCGCCCGAACAGCTTAAAATGACATTCGGCGAATATATTTCCGAACAGGGCATGACTCAGTTAAGAATTGCCGAAACACAGAAATACGCTCACGTTACATTCTTCTTTAACGGCGGTGAGGAAAGACAGTTTGAGGGTGAGGAAAGAATACTCATCAAATCCCCCGACGTTCCAACATTTGATTTAAAGCCGGAGATGAGCGCATACGAGGTTTGCGATGCCGTATGCAACGCAATAAACGAGGATAAATTTGATGTTATAATTCTTAACTACGCAAACTGCGACATGGTAGGTCATACCGGTGTGTTTGACGCTGCTGTAAAGGCTGTTGAGGCAGTCGATGAATGTGTCGGCAGAATGGTTGACGCACTTCTGGCAAAGGGCGGCAAGGCAATCATCACCGCAGACCACGGAAATGCGGATTGCATGGTAGACCCCGACACAAATTCGGTATTCACCGCACATACGACAAATCCCGTTCCCATGATTGTGATAGGTCAGGGAGACGTTAAGCTTAAAGAGGGCAGACTTTGCGACTTGTGCCCCACAATGCTTGAAATGATGGGACTTCCAAAGCCTGAAGAAATGACGGGCGAAAGTCTTATAGTAAAATAAACCACTTTGAAAAGAGCACACAAAAAATGCATTATATAAAATCATTTCTGAAGCTTGTACTGCCCTCCGCTGCCGCGGGAATACTCGGCGGAATTGCGGGCGGTGCGTTCAGAAAAACGCTTGATACCGTAACGGCAATCGATACGCAAAACAGTATTCTGCTTTATTTTCTGCCGTTAGCCGGACTTTTGATTGTTTTTTTGTACAAGCTCATGAAGCTTTCAAACGATCCCGGTACAAATGCGGTTGTGGTATCGGGAAGAACGGGAAAAAAGCTGCCGCTCGCCATGGCACCGCTGATTTTCGTCTGCACCTCAATAACTCATCTGTTCGGCGGCAGCGCCGGACGTGAGGGTGCGGCATTGCAGCTCGGCGGTGTGATCGGCTCGGGAGTGAGCAGACTTTTTAAGTCGGACAATGCCGCAATACTTGTAATGTGCGGCATGAGCGCCGTGTTTGCGGCGGCATTCGGAACACCGATAACGGCTGTTGTTTTCACTGCTGAAATAGTCGGTTCGCTCGCAGCATGCCGCAAAGCGCTTGCCCCATGCTTTATCGCAGCATATTTCGCTGCATATATATCATCTCTTTACGGAAACGCACCCGTGAGCTTTACACTTTCCGCCATGCCCGGCATGACTTGGCAGACAATGCTTTCCGCTTCCGTACTCGGAGCATGCTGTGCGGCGGTAAGCATTGCATTTTGTCTTGCAATGCAGTACGGCGGCAAGTATTCCAAAAGGCTTATAAAAAACGATTACATACGTGTTTTTGCCGGCGGCTGTCTGGTTATTCTTCTGACCGCCGCTGTGGGAACACGCGATTATAACGGCGCAGGCATGTCCGTTATCAAAAACGCAATAGGCGGAAATGCGCATTGGTACGCATTTTTGCTGAAAATCATATTTACTGCCGTAACAGTCGGTTTCGGCTTTAAGGGTGGTGAAATAGTACCGTCGATGTTTGTCGGTGCGACTTTCGGCTGTGCCGCAGCTCCGATTTTGGGACTTCCGGCACCGTTTGCCGCAGCAGTCGGACTTACCGCATTGTTTGCCGGAGTTGTAAACGCACCCGTAGCGGCAACGGTACTGGCCGCCGAAATTTTCGGCGCACAAAATCTGCCGGCATTTGCGGCGGCATGCTTTATATGCTATGCGCTTTCATCAAAATTCGGATTATACACCGGGGCGGATAAAATCGCACCGATAACCGCAAACCAATAAAAATAAGAGACTGCTGCGGCAGTCTCTTATTTTTTAATCTCTAAATACAACCGTACTCACCGAATTTTCCATTACGTCAAAATACCACCATGAATTATCATAGAAAATCTGGCATTGACGCTTCTCGCTGTTCGGATTGATAACCTGCACAACAAGGCTTCCGTCCGGATTTTTTGCCGCACATGATGTTGTCTCAAACTGCATATTTCTAAAGTCAAAAACTTCCCAGCCGTCATTGGCAACCCTTGAACGGTAAATCTCGGCACCGTTTTGAATAAAATGTGCAAAATGATTGAATGCACGGTACTGACCGCTGTAGGAAAGCTCCTCCGTGACACTGTTAAGAGTTACAAGTCCGGCACAGTAACAATGCCCCACATTCGGGCGTCCCTCCTCGTCAAGCATCAGATTCCAGCCCGTAAACGTTTCACAGCCGTGATTTAGCGCTTTCGCCATCATTGTCCCCCATTTGCACCAGTCATCGGCAAAGCAGTCCTTTAGCCGCGGTCCGCCCTCGGTGAACTGGAAACGGATTTCGGGGTGTTCCTCTTTTATTCTGTCTATCATTTCAATGCAGCCGTTATAGTAATGGAATGCCGCTGAGGAACAGCATTCGGTAAGCTTGGGATATTCTTCAAGCATCCAGTTTACGCGCCGCCAGCCGTTGAAGTTGTGGTCATGAAACCATATATCAACGTCCATTCCTTTCGCTTTCAATTTATCGGACAGCGTAAATATATACTTTGCCTCCTGGTCGGGATTCCATATACATGCCGGGAATTTGCCGTACTGATCCACATCAGGCTCATTCTGCGGTGTCAGCGCAGAGATATGTATCCCCTCTTTTTCATATGCTTCAAGATACTTTATAATGTAATCCGCAAAAACATCTATATATTTTGTGCGCATATATCCGCCGCAGATAAATCCTCCCGTTTTCATCCAGCCCGGAGGACTCCACGGCGATGCAAAAAATTTCAGGTCGGGACGTATTTCAAGTATCTCCTTAATCATAGGCAGAATATATGCACGGTCGCGCTCAATGGAAAAATGCTTAAGCTCAATATCCCCCGGCACATCATCATATGTGTAAATTTCTGCGGAATAGTCGCATGAACCGATTGCGAGACGTGCAACGCTTAGGTTTAATCCGTCTTTTCCGTAAATATCGGTTAAAAGCTTTTTTCTCGCTGCCGGCTCCATCCTTGCAAGCTCATAGCATGATGCACCCGTAAGCGCCACACCGAAGCCCTTGCATACGTTACTCGGTGTCTTATCAATAATTATATGCTGTGCAGCGCCGCATTCGCTGCCTGCCGTAAAAACAGGCTCGGCACGCATAACTCCGCTGTCATTTGTAGTATATTTTGTTACCTTCACAAAACGCACTCCTTTATATTTTTTCAAAATACGGTAAAGTATCAATATCGGCATCAACACATACTGTTTGTCCGCCGTCATATACCTTCCCCGACATATCACGCCATTTACCCTTCGGCAAATGCACATTCTTAATGGCAGCGCCCTTTTCCAGCACAGGTGCTGCAAGTATATCGCTGCCCAGCATAAACTGTCCGTTTTCCGTTTCAAATCCCTCATTCGGAAATTCATATGCCATATGTCTCACTATCGGCTCGCCTGTTTTTGCCGCATGCTTTGCAAGCTCATAGAATTTATCCCCGAATTTGGCATGAAGTTCTGTTGCTTCCACAACACGCTTTGCGTTTTCTGCACTCAATACCCCCCATGGAAGTCTTGACAGCTGCATCATTCCCATAAGCGCATTTGCCTGCGCCCAGCGTACAAACAGTTCTTCGTCAAGCTTTTTGCCGTCCGTAAAGCAGTCGAGAATTCCACCGCCGACCATATCGGGACAACAGTATGCATATCCGCACAATCCCTGCGCTACAGTATGCGAAATAAGGGTGTTCAGTCCGAATTTATCCCAACTGTGGTACTTGTCATGCAGACGTGCCACTATCGGATGTCCGCCAAACTTCCATGCGGCTCTGTATTCATTAAATTTATATATTTCGCCCATACGGTTAAATTCTGTCGTCTGATCTCTTGCCGGCATGGGCTTATATATCAGGTCATCATCACCGTAAAACGAATAATCTCCGGCATCAAACTTAAAGCCGTCGGCGCCGTATTTTTCCATAAGAGCCGACAGACAGTCACGCATCCACTTTACAGCACCGGGATTTGAAAAATCCAGAACCGCACTGTAGCCGCTCCACCATTGGCGCACTGCAATTTCGCCCTCGGCATTACGGATAAGATAACCCTTTGCACGCAGTTCCTTAAACCTTGTACCTGCTGAAGCAACAATCGGAGAAACCCACAACATAACCTTGAATCCCATATTATGCAATTCGTCCGTAAGCGCTTTTGGATTCGGAATTTTACCCCTGTTAAACTCCTCGTAAATACCGTAATCCTCCTGCCAGCCGCCGTCTATCATAAGGACACCGGGAGGAAGTCCGTTGTCAAGTATTGCTTTTGCATAATTTATTATATTTTCCGAGGTCTGATTCGTACCAAGCTCAATCCATGTATTGTACTGCGGTACGCGCCAGAACAGCTCATCGGGCAATTCGCCCGTAAACGGAAAATGCGCTTTCATTGCGGCAAGATACGCACCCTTAAGATTTTCATACCCGTCATGCAGCTCAAAATCCGCATCACCCTCAAGCTCAATCGTTCCCTTTTTGATTTTCGCCTTAAACGATTCCTCGCTCCATACATAGCGTCCGAGACTCGATACCATTACCGGTGCATATTGATCGCTTTCATGTCCGTTACCGTTTAAATCAACCTCCAAATCGGTTTCGTGTGAAAACGGCATTTCATGCCCTATATCTACCGAACCGCACCACCAGTATTCGTTTTCCAACATTTCAAATTTCATATTTTTTCTCCTCTTAGCTGTCTGAATAAAAGGAGTTGCCGCAGATGCGGCAGCCCCTTTTATACGAATTTTATAAATCAGTCTCCGGTCACGGATACCATATCCGACCATGCGAAAGCCTTTATGCCGTATGCCTTTTCCGAAGATATGTTTTGGCACACGAGCGGATCCGATGTGAACGAACTTTCCTTTGTACCGTTCGGAATGTCAAATTCCTGCATTTTAATGTTTTTAAGTATTCCGTCCTCATAAATTGCCAGTGCCGCGAGAACTTTTTTATCCGTGCCCGATGTGTTTGTTACCGTTGCAGATGCCGTTACGCTTGAGTTTTCCGCAATATCTCCTTTGATTTCGGGGAATGACGTAACCAAAGTGTGTACTTCTTCATCTGTTATCGGCTCATATACAAGAATATTGTCAAATCTTGCCCTTGCCGATACGCAGTGCACTCTGAATGTATGTGCCACATCCGAACTCCACCAGTCAACATTAGTAAACTTTTTATTACTTAAAGCTTTAACCGCCTCGCCGTCAAAATACATATTTTCCACGTATACATCATATCCGCCGTCAGCATTAGCCTCACGTCTCAATATAAATTCAAACTTATGCATATCTCTGGCAGCCTTCCATATTTCTTTCATACCTTCAACTGCAACGGTATTTTTATCGGTAGCTACAACGGTATCTCCTCCTTCAGTATTATAAAACAGTTTCATTTGTGTATTACTATACAGCTGGAATGCAAACACGGGACTGTTGCCTATATATATATTTCCTTCACAGTTACCGCTGCTGCCTGTCTTATAACCCATCTCAAAGGAAACGGCAATCCTATCGGCATTGGTTGCTCCGGGAGTGTACGGTCCGGATCTCGGATGGTCTTGCAACTCAAGATATTGATTTGCGGCAGTGCTGTCTTTCCTCACGTAAGAACCCCAGCTGTTCTCACCGTAAACACCGTCTGAACCCCAAAATCCTATTTTTACGGGATGCGGGATTGTATATGTTACCTTTGTATTTGCTCTCTGGTCTGCCGGTCTGTTTTCAAATCCGTCATCTGCAATCAATGTCTTTATCTCGGGCATATATGAGGATTTTGTAACTATTGTCTCTGTTTTTCTGTCTTCCGGCTCATATATAAGAACATTATCTATACGGTTTCCCTTATTTGTCGATCTGATTGCCAATGTGCCTTCGGTGCAGGCAGAACCTGTCCACCAGTCGGCTCTGATCGGCGCTCCCGCAGCCGTACCCAAACCAATCTGCTTTCCTGCAACAAACAGCTCGGTTATCTCTGCCGCATATGTACCGTCAGCCTGTTTTTTTCTTTCAAATGTCATTGTGATATTTGTCCATTTATCAGCCTGAAATCCCTCAAACTGCGCACTTTTCTTTGTTGTTCCGTCAGGGCATATAAAATCTACCGTACCGCCCGATTTCCACATGTTAACCGTAAGAAACTTTGTAAGATAATCCTGATTTGTTCCGCCGCGGCCTATTTCCAGATACATCTTTCCTATCTCGCCAGTTTGCACATCAAACGAAATTGTCAGCTTTTTCTTGCCGATTGTTTCTCTTGCAACGGGATATATAAAGCCTTTTGATGAATTCAGCTCTAAGAATTTGTTTCCGTCCGTTTCCGATGCAACAGCAACAGCTTGATTTGCATATTTCTTTACCGGGTTTGCATAAGCCGTACTAACCTGCGGCGTTTCCAACTGCTGATCGTTAAAATCATCGTCGACATACAGCGTTTTTACCTGCGGCATATAATCCTTTACAGGCACTTTTGTCGTTACCTCCGCATGACATACTGCCGCAAGGCTCACCGTAATCAGCCCTGCAAGACATAATGTTCTCAACTGTTTCATATAAATCATCTTCCTTTCTTAGTTATAATTGTTTAAAATTTACTTACGCCTTTAATACTATTATAGCTCTACTCATAGGTGTATGTATATATGAATATCTTCCCTTTTGGTGTACTTTTTTAACTATTTTACCGTCATTTCATATATTTTCAGTATTCCGCCCGCATTTTCATCAACGCTTACACGCAAACGGTTTATGTAGCGCTCGTCAAAATCAAATACATTATTGCCGTTTTTAACGGAAATTCCTTTTTTAAGGCTTATCTGTCTTCCGTCATCCCATACGGTAACGGATATTTTCATGTCCTGCGGACATTCGGCAGTGAATACCAAGCTTGACACTTTTTCCTGCTCTCCGAAATCAATATCGAGATATGAATCCTTAACTCCCTCGCATGCCCAGAAAGTATTGATGTTTTTATCGAATGCATACATCGGACTGCGATAACCGTAATTATTATCAGCATATGCCGACTTTTCGGTATAAAGCTTATTATCCGATACATTCTCTGTTTGCGTGCATTTCTCCAAATCATACCAGCCGTTATATGACGGACATTCTATCCCGAGCTTTATATCTGGATTTTCCTTGTCGGCATCCGAGAATACACCCAGCATCAGTCTGTCTCCGTTTGTTCCGGAAAATTCATATGCCGCCGTTTCAAAAGAGTATTCGCCCGTTTTCCAGTTTTCGGGATTTATGCCGTTCAGCACACGGCTTTCCGTGATATTTCCGTCAGCATCGGCAAGTGCCAGCTTTACACATGCGTTTTTCTTGTAACCTGCATACAGCCGTGTATAACCGTCATTTTTTATGGTCATATTGAATGTTCCGGAGCTGCCCGGAGTATATGCTATTTTTACCGGTTTGAACCAATAACCCGTTTTATTCGCAAGTCTTTCACACAAGTCGGTAAAGCATGCGTAAAACTCCGTCGGATTCCAGTAACCCATAGCCATATAGCTTGCCTTGCCCTCTTTGACGGTCTTTTCCATCATTACAGGCATGTATTCATAATAATCCGACCATTTGCCATCGGGATATGTTTTGCCGTTATATGTCCCTGCTTTATAAAAGCTGCTCGGCTGATCAAACCATTCCGCAACGGCGGCATTTATTCCGTCAGCCGCCGCAAGCCGTCTGTGATTATTTGCAAGCGTCGGATTCATTGTACCGTCAACACGTATTCCCGTGCCGTATGTGTTTAAAGCATAACTCAGCTGCACGGGCTGAGAAGTAAACATCATGAGCGGCGCTCTTACATTTTTATAAACATCAACAAGCTTATTCAAATCCGTGTCAGTATAATCTTTGCTTCTTTTTTTGCTTTGCGAAAGGCTTCCCCAATGCCACTCGCCCCAGTTGCCGTAGCTTCGCATATCAACATATGCAATATTTGTATAATCCTTAAATTCTTCCGCAAAAGCATCTATAAGCTTTGAATACTCTTTAAGAAAAACAGGATCGTTAGATACCGGCACTTTTAATGCATGGTCTGTGCCTGCAAATTCCGTTTCATACTTTGCACCGCATTCAGTAAAAAGCCAGTCGGGGGTTTCCTGTGTCCACGAGGACGGCGAGTTATAAGTCACGGTATGGGCTATACCTATACCGAGCATCTTACCGCTGTTTTTCAGCAATTCAAGATTATCCTTTATAAGCTTAAAATTATAAACACCCTTTTCAGGCTCAAGAGCATTCCACCCGAAACGCGTATATACCACACCCGCACATTCGCCGGCAGGCTGTGACAGAATATCGGCATACGAGTTTTTAAACTGATAGCATACAAGTCCCTTATACGGGTTAATCAGCCGTTCATTGCTTTCCTTCGGATAAATAACCGTTTCTCCTTTTCCGGATTTTATTTTCTCTATGTTATTTTTCTCCGGCGCATTGTCTGCCAAAAAATTTTCATATGTAACTACCGGCTTCATACTGCATTTATCAACATAGAAATCATCATTGGTTCCGCCCTCTATATAAATTTCGGCTTTTACCATATCATTGGGTACTTCTATATATGCTGTTTTGTCAAAGCTGTACCATGTATCCTTTTCGGGTGCCGGACGCCAGCCCATATTATACCCCGTTGTAAATTTATTATCATCTTCTTTGTTACGGTCGCCGCCAGGATGTGTAATTCTCACAATGCACTGATAATTTACATCTCCGACTGTGGAACGGACGCTGCCGCGTACCCGATACCATCCGCTTCCGTTCTTTTTAAGCTGTTCGGTTATATCCTGGGTTATGCTGTCATAGCTGTGGGCGCGTTTTGTAACAAGACATGATCCCGCTCCGTCCACAGTATATTCGCTGCTTTTGCATATTTGGGAATCGCCCCTTGAATCCCAGCCGTCGGCATACTGATTTTCATATTCCATACTGCCGTTTTTAAGCATTTCCCTGCCCGTGTACACAATTTCGCTGTCGTATGTGTAACGCTCCGTATCATACGCTCCCGAGGCATCATAGCTTAATGCCGGGCAGAGCGGCTGCATACTTTCGTCTGTCAGTGCAAATGCCTTAATATAATAATTCAAATACGGAATATTCTCCGGAATTTGCGCATTGCAGTATCCGTCAGCAGTTCCGGAGCTTTCCAGAGTATTCGTATTGCCTTTATATACGGCATAAAGTCTGTCTCCGGCATAAACACCGCAATAAATGCTGTACCGGACCGGTTTGTTTCCGCTATTCGTGAAGCTGCCTGTGGCCATAAAGCTCATGCCTGGCGAAAGCTTTCCCAAAACCTCGGTTTTGTCCTCTTTTACTATCGAAAGACTGCCTGTGATGCCGCCGGATGCCGATACACACGGCATCGCAGCTGCCAGCATACACAAGATTAAAAATATTGTTATTTTTTTCATATTTTACTCCACTTTCAAATCATAAACCTTTGACACCAACTCAGCATTCTCGGTATTGTCCAGCAGGAATATCTGTACTCTGTCGGCGCTTTCGCATCCGACTGCCTCCACTTCACAGAAATTCGGCTCTGAACACGGAATAACCTTTAAATTTAAAAGCTTTTTATCGGACCAGACTCCAACTATCAGATATACCGTCTTTCCCTCATAAGGTTCTGCCACTGCCGACACATAAACCGAATCGCCTTTTTTGACGGCGCTCATCTGCGTTTCATCTAAAGGAGCTGCAAATTTTTTGCACAGCGGCAGCTTATATCCCGAAAATTTTTCGCCGCACACCGAATATATCGCCTTTACAACGATATAATAGGCTTTGTTTTCAAGATCAAGCTGCTCCGGCACAGTAATTACGGCTTTTCGCATACTTTCATCTGTTTCAACGGCACATGCTTTTTCGCCGTCTGCGCTCACAAGTACAATCTCGGTATTTTCCTTCGATATTCCTGCAGTAAATTCCGCATTTACCGTCCCTGCTTCTTCATCATAAGCAAACGTCTCCGCACCGAATTTTTTTGGACTGTAAATTATAACATTATCCATACATACGTCAGCCTGATTGTAGTTTCCTATATTGACATACATATTATCCCACCAGTTTACCGCCTCATTAGCCGGTTCAACATCTTCTATCAGCTTTATCGTACCGTTGAGCGCTACTTTTTCCGGATAAACGGAATAGCTCCCATCCTCATTTGCCTCGCGCCTGATGGTAACGGCAAGATGATTCCACCCGTCAGCCGCAGCGCTTTCCGTTACGATATTTTGCGTAGAACCTGTTTTATTCATATAGCTGACGCTCATCTGGGAAGGTCCGCCGTTAAATTTGAATACAGTATTTGTTCCCGCTTCTCCGCCGATATAAATATTGCCGTAAGTGCTGTTTACACCGAACTTTATATCGAACGCAACCGTTAATCTGTCGCAGTCTGCCGGAGAATTTTTATTGGCTCTCAACCTGAGCCATTGCACAGGTGTCCGGCAGAATATATTGTCGCCCTCTTGCTCAGTGACAGCGGAGCCGAATGAATCAACCGCATATTCGTCAGTGTTTCCCGTTACTTTCACTCCCGGATCTCTGTCGTTGAAATTATCGTCAAAATATACGGTTTCCGGAGTATTCATATAAGGATAGAGTGTGGTTTCGGTTTCAGCATGAGCCACTGCCGAAGCGCCGATCAGAAACATCAATAGAATTAATACTTTTTTCATAACATTTCTCCTATCTAAACACAATTACAACCGAATTTGACGAATGTCTCGAAAAAGCAAGTACAGTGTCTGCATCTTTTCCGACGGAAACATAATCGTTTATTACTTTGTAATCCGTTTGCTTTATTTTTGCGGTCTTACGTTCCGACTTATCATATATGTAATAGTTTGCCGCTTTCTTTTTAAGTGTCACAACATCACACTCATACGGGCGAACGGTATCAATTGTATTTTCTCTGCCATCACGAACCACATACAGAAAACCGTTTCCCGAAAGATATGCTTTACCGTAAAGCCAGCGGTAACTCGTTGAAGTAAGAGACGAATTTGTTGTGCTGCCGTTTCCGTTCATTGCACCCTTGAATGTCACTCCCTCATGTGCCGGATCGGCACTGTAAACCGTAACTGTATCACCGAGACGTCCGCTGTAGGTAATATTTAAGTCCACAATATCGCCGCTCACATTTCCCGCAAGCTTCGATGCGTCCTCAACAACCTTTGCATACTTTGCGTTATTAACCAAATCCCAACCGTTTATACAGTATTTTAATTCATTGTTGTCATCATATACTTCCGAAATACTGTCAAACAAAATACTCGTTCCCGTTGTTGTGTTGATTAAGTTACGCTCAGCGTTATCCATACCTACCATTACAATGTCCGCAACTCCGTTCTTAATATTGGTCGTGTATGCTGATACTGTCGAAAAGCTTGCGTAAGTGGTAAGCTCTGTAGGTTTAACGAGAGAATATTCCGTACCGGTTGCCGGTTCTTCTGTGTTATATGTATAGATTTTACTCAATGTTTTATCAAATACAAATCCCGTCCCGTCGTTGCTGAAGAAAAAGCACGAGTCACGCTCATAATTTCTTGCCGCAGGTGCTGCAAGAAGCTGCAGCGACTCTCCCGACTCATGAGCCGGATCGTAACTGACGGTATCCACTTCTTTTATTTTTCCGTTTTCGTTAAGCTTATAGCGAATCACTCTGTATTTAAGCATTTCCGTGTTGGCTGTCAAAGTATCCACAACCGCTTTTGCCTTTTTCTTTACGCTTCCGTCTATTTTAACGTTCTTTTCAAATTCAAGGGTGCGCTGCTTATTTGCGGACAAGTCATAAAGCTTCGTTTCACCGTTTGCATCGTCTTCGGGATTTCCGTCTTTTCGATAAACCTTGAGCAATACTGCATTTGTATATGATTCCGAGCTCTTTTGAAAGCCGGCGGCTATACCGAATTTATCAAGATAAATCGTATATGATACTCCTGCATTTAATTCCTTGAAATAATCTCTCACCTGCAAATATGTTCTGTATGCTTCGGTATCGGTTTCTATAACAGGACGATTTCCGTCAGAATTATACCCCTTTACAACCGCTTCTATGTTCTTGGCACTTATAACAGTATCGGCAATTTTTCCGTCCTCAGTCATGAGTACGGAAAGGACCATTCCTGTCTTAATGTCTGCAAAATTCACATTGTTGCCCGAAACATCGGTACAGGTATAACGAATGTCAGGATCATCATTTTCAAACGAAAAGTTATTTTTAGGATCATATTTATCATAAACCGTATTCTTATATGCACTTATTCTATCTATAAGAATGGTTCTGTACTCACGTATTGACACCAGATCAAACTTACCGTTTGAATTTGTATCCGTAAGTGTTATCTCCGTATTCGGTTCGAGTGAAGAAAACTCTGAAAGACTTTTTCCGGTAATTCTGCCGTTATAGACTATACAGCAGCCGGATTCTATATTTTCCTTTTTTTCTTTTGTTCCATCAACGGTATATATGACCGTACCGTTTGAAATTTCAGGCTCCGATGTATATGCAATATGTAAGACATCACCCTTTGAAGAATCTTCTTCCATGTACAGAATTTCTTTTGAACCGTCCGAATTGTTTTTGTACCAATATTTTACGTTATGACCGAACAAATCATCAAATTGGTTGCCGGAGCATTCAAAATCCTCACCGTCAATCTGTACGCTGTTTTCGCGAAAACGTACGGGCTCTGTGAATGATGTAATACTGCTTGCCGTTACCTGCCCCTTTGATTTGTAAATATTAAATATTTCTTCCATTACACTGCTGCCGTTATAGTTGTAGAAGTCTCCGTCTCTTTTAACGGTATTGCAGTCAAGAGCATTATACATAAGTTTTGCCAACATACCCCAGGTAAGCTCATCTGTTTCCGAGGCGGATATTCCTTTAATCAAGCCCATACCTGCGGCAGCAAGCATATATCCCTCGGGATAACCCCCCTTGCCGGATGCTTCGTTATCATAACCCAGAGCCGTCACAAGAGTTTTTACTGCCTGAACGTATGTTATCGGTCTTTCGCTGTATTTGCAGGACGGCGGCAGATAACCGGCATTAAGCATGCGTTCAAAAATTCCGTCCTCATAACAATCTCCCGTCAAGCCGCTTATTACCGCAGCTGCGCCGGCAAATTCGCTGTTTGTAACACTCTGTGAAAGCTTATTTTCTGCAATATCAATAATCTTTATCTCTCTGAGAAAATTACTTTCATACAAACTTGCATTGTCCTGCGCATTGTTTTCCGCCGCAAAAACAAACATGTTGCAAAAAACGGTTATCGCAGCTATAAGAGCTGTCAGCGTTTTACTTCTGATTTTCACTATTTTTTCCTCCCTATCCGATAAGTTCAAGAATACGACCTATCATAACTGCCGCTTCGGCACGGCTTGTGTACGACTGCGGATAAAATTTTCCGTCGTTCATTCCGTTTACAATTTCCAACCTGCTGAGCGCCGCAACGGAATACATTGCATATGAGGAAATATCTTCACTGTCCGCAAAATCAATGCTGTCAGTATCGATTCCGTCAAGCAGGCTGCCGTTATAAAGCTTTATTGCATTCAGCATCATTACCGCTGCGTCCTGACGCGTAATTTTTTGACCTATTCCGAACTCCGTTTCCGAAACACCTTTTACAATTCCGGCTTTTTTCGCCGCATTTATATAGTTTTCGTACCATTCTCCCGGTTTAACGTCCTCAAAACCGCTTGCCTCCTCGCTTTCCGTAAGCTCGGTCACAGCAGACAAAAGCTTTATAAACTGCTCGCGCGTTACGCTTCCGCCCGGTGAAAACATCCCCTTTTCCGTTCCGTTTACAACATTTTTTCCATAAAGCCGCATGATATATTCTTCCGCCCATTCATACCCTGCAAGGTCATTAAAGGCCTTTTCCTCTGCTATAGTCTCGGTTACGGGTATTACAGGAGAATAATTGGTTTTCGGACTGCCGCCAGATGCGCCTCCTCCCCCGGAGCCGCCGCTTGAACCGCCGGACTGATTCGTACTTTTTGCCTCCTCGCTTTTCTGGCTGCTTACCCAGCCGTTAAAAAGCGTACCCAGCTCCGAAAAGTTTTTATAAAGCGCATTTTGACTTATAACCTTCGAATCAACGGGATATGTGTTTTTAAGATTATTATATTCCGAGAAGTTAAGCTTGAAATAATCCTCATTGTACTTTTGCATGAAAGGATGTATATCCCCGTAATATTCTATACTCTTAAGCTTTGCCATTACCGCTTCCTCATATATGAGCTGCGTAAATTCTTCTTTTGAAATATTTCCGCTTATCCGCTTTGCCGCCGAGGTATATAATACGTTTCGCTCCTCATCGGTCATTTTGGATATAATATCCGTGAAAATATCGCCTTTTTGCGTATCTATAATGTCATAAAACTCCGCCGTAAGCTCTGCACAGGTTTCGGGTGAAAGCCTGCTTATTGCAAAGTCCGTGTAAAGCGGCAGGAACTTTTTTGATGCGTCCTCTATGCTGTCCGTTTTTCCCGTTTCGATAAGTTTTTTTGCCAGTGCGGATTTATCCGCATCCTTAAGCTCGTTAAAAACATCCTCCGCAATCAATGAATTGAAAAGTATTTTTACGCTTTCAACGGAATTTATGAGCTTACTCATAATTTCATCGCTTCCGCTTTCAACTGCGTTATTCCATTCGGATATAACGCTTTCCAGCGCTTTGGCGGAATAATAACTCAAATTTTTCGATTCTCCGTTCATAATGAACGGCTTTGCATATATTTCCTTATTTCCCGATTCCGCACTATCCGGTGCTCCGAATTCGGCATGATATGCACCGTTATCATCAGCTGTAAAAACCCCTATAAATTCCGGTTTTGATCGGTATGATTCCGAATTCTCATTTGCGTCAAACATTTCTATTGTAACGTCCTCACCCGACGCAAGTCCCGTTCCTGTTACGGTTATGATACCGCTTTTTGAGTCCTGTGAAACGCTGTCTATAACAGCTGCCTGTGCGCATGTGTTAAGCATCGCCGCAAGCAGTACAATACTTATAATCTTTTTTTTCATATTATATCAATCCTTTGCTAAAATACCGTTACCTCGCTTATTTTAATCACTTCATTTTTGGTCTGTTTAAGAACAAATCTGAGTTTTCTTGTACTTACTTTGCCAAAACGGATTTCCGTTCCGGATTTTGAAAATTTATATGCTTCGGCAATATTTCTCCAGCGTCCACCGGAATAATATTGTATTGCTGCATTTTCTTTTATATCATCCACTACCGTAACATTCATGCCGGTGATATTTTTTTCTTCTCCAAAATCTATTTCCAAATAATTTCCGTTTATACAATTATTTGCCCAAAAAGTCTCAGGATCGCGGTCAAAGGCGTATTCGGGACGTCGGAAACCATAGCCGTCGTCGGCATAAAGCTGTGAAGATTTATACAGTTTGTTATGCGCCGGGTTTTCCAAATCCGATACGCGCATGGAACTTATATCATACCAGCCGTTAATGCAATCTGCCTTTATTCCGAGCTTTACATTTGGTTCTTCGTTGCTTTCACGGGTAAATACACCCAAAAGCAGCTTTGTACCTTTTTTACCATTTTGGAAGTTGTATTCGGCAACACAATCGCTGTATTCGCCGCCATGCCAGTTTATTGGATCAATACCGTCAAGCACAGCCGTATCGAGAATATTATTATCATCATCCGCAAGCGCAAGCTTTACGCATGCCTTTTTCTCGCGTCCCGCAAACAGAGGGGCAACACCGTCGTTTTTCATCTTTATTTTTATAATGCCGCTTTCAAGGTTTTCGGAATGTTCTATTTTTACAGGCTTATACCAGTATCCCACAAGATTAGCCATACGATTATATAAATCCGGCCAAATCTCATATGCTTCGTCCGGCAGCCAGTTAGCAACAGCTATTATGCTCGTTTGTCCTTCGGTTACTATACGTTCATAGAAAGTTGGCATATATCCGAAATATTTTTCATATTTTCCGCCCGGTAAAAATACGTTTGCATCATTTGCAAACCATTCGCCGACCGCCATTGCCTTATTCTTTACGTTTGCAAAACGCCGATGCTCATTAAGCAAATCCGGATTCATTATTCCGTCACCTCGTATTCCTGCGCCGAGGGTTTTATAAGCATAATCCGATACATCACTTCTTGCAACAAATGATAACAGCGGAAGATCCACGTTTTTCCACATATCTACAAGCTCGAACAGTTGTTTTTGCGTTCTTTGTGCGGCAATCTTGCGATTCACCGGTAACCGGTAAAAGTGCCATTCACCCCAATTTCCGTAGTTACGCATATCGACAAACGCAATATTTTCATTGCCGTTATATCTTTTTGCAAATTCGTCTATCATATGCTGCATTTTTTCTCTGAATACCTTATCCTCATATACAGGAACTTTCAGAATACACCCATCACCCATATCATCAACGGTGTACGCTGCACCCGCTTCAAACACCCATTCCGGAGTATCCTGATGATAGTTTGTCGTTGAATTGTAATTTATCGTAGAACCCAGTCCCAGACCCATCTGCATGCCGTATTTCTTACAATATTCTATATTCTTGTCGATCATATCCCAGTTGAATACGTTTTCCTGAGGTTCTATTCTGTCCCATGAATAGCGCATATACATAACACCCGATACAGGTCCGGCGCCGATGCTTCTGTCGCCCGTAAATTCATTTGTATAGTACGGATACATCATCAGCCCCTTATACGGATTCTTCAGAATTTTTCTGTCCTCCTCAGGATATACCGTAACAAGCTTTTCGTCACTGTACTTTTCAGCTAATGCCTTACAGTGTTCTTCGTAAAGCCTTTTCTGCTCATTTTCCGTTTTTTCTTCATCGAGCTTTTTTGTCAGATATTCAATACATTCTTCACGTGTCATAAGTTTTCTGAGGCTGCACTTATCCACGTAATAGTCCTGTACTTCGCTTGTTTTTCCCGTGTTTGACGTTGCTTCGGCATAATACAGCACGGAAGAAAGATCATACTCCCACTGCACATCCTTCACGCCCTCAAAATATGTCCAGCCCTCATTATTCACCTCATCCACTATAGGGAAACTGGATTGTTTGTTTTCCGTATTCTGAAGCAATAATTTTATTGTCATCTGACACGGCTCATCCTTTGTACGTACATATCCTGATATAAGATATTGGCCGCGTCCGTACTCTGCCATTTCTGCCGTAACATCCTGAGATATGGATGACCATCCCATAGTTCTGTTTGTAACCATACCCGAAAATCCGCCGTCAACCACCTGTTCCTGTGTCTGGCGGACACTGCTGCCGGAACGGTTGGACCAGCCTCCGTACAGCATAAAATCATTTTCAAAAGAAGGATTCTGCAAAAGCTCATCACTTAAATACATACCGTCTTTCATTTCCATATTGATAAGCTGCTTTTCAACATCTGATAAAAGCTTTATCTGCGCCTTTCCATCTTTGCACTCCGCTTTCAGTCCAAAATAATCAAGTATTTCAATGGGGACATATAGTTCCCCGTTTATCATCTCGGGTGCTTTTGAACATTCCTTTTCTTCGCCGTTAACAAACAGTTTGGGATTGCCTTCTTCGGCAATTACAAGCATTCCGTTTTTACCCAGCATAATTCTTTGACCGCCATTTAAGCCTGTCACTGTTATATCCATTTTTTCAAAATCCGATGCGGCTGCAAGCGGAATATCGGAATCCGTTATGTCCAGCACAACCTGTTCGCTCAGACTCTTATCCGTTGCGTCTTCCGCATAAACCGGCGTAAAACACATCATTGCGGTAAGCAATGCGGTAATTATCAGATTAAATATTCGCATAAATCCACCTTATCCTTTTACTCCGCCTATCGTAATTCCTTTTACAAAATATTTCTGTACAAACGGGTACAGCAGTAAAATAGGTCCCGCCGCAATTATCGTCATAGCAAGCTTAATGCTTTCTGTCGGAATGGCAATCGAGTTTGTGTCTATTGTTGTACCTGCCATAAGCTCCTTCATTGCAGTTGCATTGTTAAGCATGGTATAAAGATAGTATTGCAGCGTATATAAGTTTTTATCGCTTATAAATAGCATACAGTTATACCACTGATTCCACATGGTCAGTCCCACAAACAGCGCTATTGTTGCCATTACCGGCTTAACCATCGGCAGTATGATTGATGTATAAATCTTAAAATCACCTGCTCCGTCAACCTTTGCCGCTTCGACAAATTCATGCGGCAGACTCTGCATAAATGTTCTTACTATTATAATATTAAAGACCGACAGAAAATGCGGCAGAATGAGCGAAAGCACATTATTCTTCATTCCCATCCACATCATGAGCATATAGTACGGGGTAAGTCCGCCGCTGAACAGTGTGGTAAAATACATAAAGAACGATATTTTGCCTCTGTAAGGGAAATCGCGTCTATGAACCACATATGCGGTCATTGATGTCATAAACAGTGCAAATACAGTACCCGCAGCCGTTGTCAATATAGTTACAATATATGCTTTTAATACACTTTGCGAGTTTTTAAAAATACTTGCATATGCAGCTGTCGAAAACTCTCCCGGAATGAGCGAATACCCGTGATTTATAATGTAAGATTCGGACGTAAACGAACCCGAAAGAAGCATAATAAACGGCAAAACACCCAACACCGCAGTAATAATTACAAATACATATGCGACTCCCACAAAAACTCTGTCTCCGGGAGCCTGATATTTTCTCAGATTACTTTTCATTGTTTCTCTCCTTCATTGTCAGAACAGGGCGCTGTCACTGTCAATCTTCTTTATAACGGCATTGGCAAGCATAATAAATACAAAGCACAGCACCGACTGATAAAGTCCGACCGCAGATGACATACCTATGTCGTTTGAGAACAACAGCGTTCTGAATGTGAATGTATCTATAACATCGGTATAGTTGTATAACATTCCGTTGTTTCCGACGAGCTGATAAAACATATCAAAATTACCTCTGAACACTCTGCCCAGTCCCAGCAGAACAAGCATAATCATCGTAGAGCGCAGACACGGTACGGTAATGTAGTATACTCGCTGAAGCAAGCTTGCACCGTCTATTTCTGCCGCCTCGTAAACTGATGTATCTATTCCTGTGACGGCAGCCAGATAAACAACAGAGCCATAACCCAAGCCTTTCCAGATTTCAATTATCGTAATAATAAACGGCCAGTATTTCGGTGTGTTGTATACGTTTATCGGCTGCATACCGAAACCTTTCAGAATAGCGTTCAAAAGACCATAATCAACGCTGAAAATGTTATACACGAATGCGCCCACAATAACCCATGATATGAAATACGGGAAAAATATGCATGTCTGTGCCGTCTTTTTTATTTTCTTACTTCTTATTTCAGATAAGAAAATCGCCGCTGTCATCTGCATAACATTACCGAGAAATATGAATGCCAGATTATAAAGGAAAGTGTTCCTTGTAACCATAAAAGCCTGACCGCTGTTAAAGAAAAACTTGAAATTTTCCATTCCGCACCACGGACTTTTTAAAATACCGAGCGCATAATCATACTTTTTAAATGCCAGCACCGCTCCGAACATCGGAACATATGAAAACAGCAGGAAGTAGATAATGGCAGGCAAAGCCATTATCCACAAAACCTTGTAACGAACAATCTCCTGCCAAAAGCTGTGCTTTCGTCCCGTGGAAGCAGCCTGAACTGTTTTTGTTCTGCTCATAATAATATCGTTCTCCTAACCCAAGATAATTTGTTAAGCTGCCGTATTAAACGGCAGCTTATACTGTGTGTTATTTTTTCTTGTATTCTTCGTACTGACGCTGAACCTCGTCATAAATTTTGTCTATTCCCGCCTGTTCAAGCTTTTCGCGGTATTCGGCTATTGATGCATCAATATTTCCGCTTTCTATCATGCCGTTATACAGCGGGCCGCCATACTGTGACGCAACACTTGAAACGGTTGCAATTTCTGTTTTTACGTTTGAATCGTCAAATACAAATCCGTAAACGTCGGAATCTATGGTATCTTCATTAATCCAACGCTGAAGAATTTCCTGTTTTTCGGGGATTTCGTCATCACTTGTACGAAGCATACTCTCATTTTTCCAACCCCATACACAGCCCGGCTCATATCTTTCCTCGCTCGGAAGATCCTTGTCAAGCGATATGTAACCGTTATCTCCGTCCGCCTTCCAGTGCTTGCCCTCTATTCCGTACCATGTAAGATCAAAATAACGTTTGTCATTTCTCAGCAGTTCAATAAGCTGCAATGCTTTATCTGCCTTTTTGGTCGTTCTTGAAAGTGAAAGTCCGTTTGAAATTGCGGAATTTACGATTTTGGGTACTCCATTTGAAAAATCATAAACCTCTATTTTCCATTCGGGGTGCAGAAGTCTCTGCTGCTTCACAAAAGTTGCCGTGGTTTCAAGATTTTTTATGGAGGTTGCGCATTTTCCGTTTTCAAACATGCTTGAAATAGTTTTATTTACCGAAATATCCTGCGGAATAATCCCCTTATCCACAAGTGAGCGTGTTTTCTTTATACTGTCAACATACCAGTCCTGAAAATCCTTTTTGACAAATTTGCCGTCTTCCACCTCATAAGCAATTTCCGTTGATTTCGGAATGCTTAAATACGGTTTCATCCAAAAAGCAATTGCTTCAAGATTCACCAAAGGAATGATGTCGCTTTCATTCTTTGCCACCGCCTCAAGATATTTTTCAAAATCATCAGCGTTCTTGAGCGGCTCCATACCGTACTTTTCGCGCAAATCACCTCTTACTATTGCCACGCGTGTGCTGTATTCTTTTGCAGTATTCGGAATCATATACATTTTTCCGTTTACTTTTACTTCATTCTTTATCTTATCAGTCATCTGCTCATAGGTTTTCGGTGCGTTTTTCTTCAGCATATCGTCCGTAATTTCCATAAAGCTGTTCTTTGCTGCCTGCTGATTATACTGAACCCAGTCTGCCGAAAATACAATATCAAAATCCTCACCCGAGGAAAACAGCAGTGAATATTTCTGTTTTAAATCACTGTAGTTGTAATATTCGATATTAAGCTCGGCGCCTATATCCTGACGCAGCATCTCGTTTAATTTACCGTAAATCTCATCATAAATAGCCGGTTTCTCGCCTACAAGTATCATCTTGAGCGGTGTTACTGCTTGCTGTGAACTATCCTTGGTTCCGCATCCGTACAATGACCCCAAAGCCATGGCGGCTGCCAATGCGACCGTCAGTATTCTGTGTTTTTTCATAATAATCCTCCATTCCGCCGCCGGTATAATCCGGGCAGCATGCTGCATAATTTATATCATAATTGTACCATTTAATATGCTTATATGTAAAGTGTCTTTTTTTCCCAAGCGGTGTAATATTATGTTTAAATTCCAAACGCCTTGACAGTGATTTTTAAATATAATATAATAGTCATTATTCAGACAATACAGGATGGTGTCGGACAATGAAATTTTATAAAAAGGGAAGCATAAAAACACGTCTTTTCATATCTCAGATTTTACTGCTTTCATTCAGCATGATGTCATTTTTTGCGCTTTCGTACACATACATAGCCATAAAATCAAAAAAAGATGTTTCACGGAATATTGAACATTCCGCCGACACAGCGGCGCTCCAGGCGACAAAGCTTTTGAACCAGATGGAAAATACGCTTTATTATATTTCACAGGACAGCCGTATTCCTCAGATTTTGGCCGCATCAAATTACGGCGGTACGGTAAACAAAAAATATGCCGATTATATTTACATTACGGATTCGATTCCCGTTTTTCAGAACAGCTGCGATTTTCCCGTAAAGCTTTCGGTATACATTCCGCCGCAGACAAACCCGGTATATTATGACTATTACAACACGTTCAGCACAGAGGAGTTGGAAAGTGCAGACTATTTTAACATTTTAAACGCAAACGATAACCGTTTTTTCTACTACAGCGATTCCGAAAACGGCAATATCTTCATAATAAACACAATCTATGACATAAATGACTACAATAAGGTTGCGGGTTACATAAAAATATCGGTGGATATTCCCGTTTTCAGCGAGGTTTTGAATCAATCGGCGCCCGACAAGACATACGCGCTTTTATACAATAAGCACGGCGGACTTATATGCTCCTCGGCAGATACGGAGCTTGACGACGCCGACAACGTGCTTTTATCCGGCATATCAGGGGATGAAAAAATGAAAAGCGTGCGGCTTTCGAAGGGCAGGCATTTTTTTGCGGTGCGCCGCGGAGCCGATCATTCAAATTACAGCGTAGTTATGCTGTATCCGGCAAAGCATGTATACATAACAAATTCGATTATATTTCTTTTTCTTCTCATTATGCTGTGTATAGTGTCGGCATGCGCATATATAATTTCGCACAGAGTCAGCAGCTCTCTGATAAATTCACTCGATTCGCTTGCCGGAGCAATGAAGCGTGTTTCTCTCGGTGAATTTAAGGCTCTTCCCGTCCCCGAAGAGACCAAAGAAAACGAAACGGTACAGATTATCGAAGCGTATAATCATATGATTGAAACCATAGACAATCTCATAAAATATAACGAGCAGTATGCCGTTACGCTAAAAAAGTACGAGTTTGATTTTTTGCAGATGCAGATAAAGCCGCATTTTCTGTACAACACTTTAAATGTAATACAGTCGCTTTATCTTGAAAATCTTGCCGATGATGCGGTACGGCTTATATCGGCTTTATCGAAGTTTTACAAGCTCAGTCTGCACACGCAAAGCGATTTCGTCTGTCTGGAGCATGAAATAAACCATATTTTAAAATACACGGAAATAGAAAATTACAAGTACAACAATGCCATCACCGTAAAAACCGACGTTCCCGACGATTTGAAAAAATGTCTTGTACCGAAAATAATTCTTCAGCCGCTCATAGAAAACGCCATTCACCACGGGATACTCGAAAAGGACAGCGGCACGGGGACAATAACCGTATCGAGCCGCAGAGAAAACACCGACATTATCATTGAGGTTACGGATGACGGCATAGGCATGGACGAAGAGCAGCTCGAAGCATTAAAAACCGGGCAGACGGGCGGTATAGGCTATATAAACACAGACCGTCGGATAAAGCTGTTTTTCGGTTCGGAATACGGTCTTACCACGGTATCGGAAAAGGGAAAATACACAAAAATAATTATAAAAATGAAAGAAAGGACAGAGGATTCCGATGATGAATACAATAAACATCATGATTGTTGAGGACGAAGCTCCGGCAAGGAAAATGGTATCGCATGCGGTAAGGAACAAATATGCGGCGCAGGCAAACATATATGAAGCCTCCAACGGTCTTGATGCATTATCGGCTGCCGCCGCATTTAAGCCGGATATTCTGCTTACGGATATAAAAATGCCGAAAATGCTCGGCACGGAGCTTGCCCATAAGCTGCTTGAAATGTTCCCCGGCTGCAAAATAATATTTTTAAGCGGCTACTCCGACAAGAACTTTTTAAAAACGGCTATCAAGCTGCAGGTAGTAGATTACCTTGAAAAGCCGCTTGATTTTGATGAGCTGCTTAGTGCCGTTGATAAGGCTGTCTGTCTTATTGAATCGGGTACGCATGAAAAAAACCGTCTTGCCTTTGACGGACTTCTCGAATGTCTTTTTAAAAATCTTTCCGTCCCCGAAGAATTCAAGGGACAGGAAATTTTAAAGGAGCTGTCACATTCAACAGTGACGGTTTCAATTATTTCGCCGTGCGGCGAATACCGCACTCCCGTACTCGATATAATTTTCTCGGCAGCGGAACGGCTGTCGCTTAAGCTGCTGGTAAGGCAGAAAAGCACGGGCGTTATAGAAATACTGTTTATAAGCCGCAAAAATGATTTTAATCTGCGCGTCAAGGAGCTTTTTGAGGAATTTTTTTCAAAAGCGGAGCCGGGCGAAAAATTCAAATGCACCGCAGGCAGCTGTGAATACGGTATCCCGGGAGTACATATATCATATGAAAATGCTGTCTGTGCGCTTGATAAAGCATTTTTCAGACCGCTTAATACGCTTGTGTATTACACAAATACCCCGGAACCCGAATACAGCTTTGACGATGTATCTGACAAAATTTACAATGCACTGTCCGAAAACAAAATTGATGAGGCAAAAAGAATTTCCGAAGAGCTTTACCGTGCTTTGCAGCAAAACAGCAGCATGTTAAGTGCCTCCGCCAAAAAAATCTACTATAATCTTTTTAAAACAATACAAACCTTTTACCGGAATTATTTTATTTATTCCGAAAACAACACTTTCAGCGACATTTCGACAATTTTTGAAGCCTCCTCGCTTTCAGAGCTGCATAAGCACATGTGCTCGCTGATAGAAAACATCAAGCTGACGGATTCCGATTCCGACGTAAACCGCACCGTGCAGAATGCCATACTCTGCATAGAGCAGAACTACCGCGATCCTGCTCTTTCCATTGATGATATAGTGAAATTCTGCCACGTTAATGTCAATTACCTCTGCAAAACTTTCAAGAATACCATAGGCGACACAATTAATCATTATGTGAACCGCCTGCGTGTTTCAAAAGCGGAGGATATGCTTGCGAAAACAGATTTAACAATTGCGGAAATATCAAGGCAGTGCGGCTTTAACGATGTAAAATATTTCTGCAAGGTTTTTAAGAAGTACACGGATACCACACCCACCGGTTTCAGAAAAAAATACCGCTGAAAAAAATGTTTCTCCGCATCGATATGTATTAAATGATATACCCTGAATATATATTAAGATATACAAATTATACAAAAAATTTGATAAAAAGTTAACAAAAAATACCCTATCAAAACATATAATTAAATGTTATAATATACAATACAGGCATAATGTAAAAAGGAGGAACTCTAATGTATAAAGAACCTGCAGTTCCCTTTAAAGGAACAAAAGACCAGGAAAACGAACTACGCGGTTTTATTGCCGGCATCAAAAGCGAGCGCGGCGCGCTTATGCCGGTTTTACAGAAAGCACAGGAAATTTACGGGTATCTGCCGATTGAAGTACAGAAAATAATCGCCGATGAGCTTAATATTTCGTTAAGCGAGGTTTACGGTGTTGTTACCTTCTATTCGCAGTTTTCATTAAATCCCAAGGGCGAGCATCGCATAAGCATATGCTTGGGAACGGCATGCTACGTTAAGGGAGCGGATAAAATTCTTAATGCGCTTGAGGACCGTTTGGGAATAAAAGTCGGCGAATGTACGGCTGACGGCATATTTTCCCTTGACGCCTGTCGATGCGTCGGAGCATGCGGACTTGCGCCCGTTATGATGATAGACGATGATGTTTACGGCAGACTGACCGTTGAACAGCTTGACGGCATACTGGCAAAGTACACATCGTAAGGAACAGGAGGTATATATTTAATGCTTACAATCGAACAGTTAAACGAAATACGCAGCAAGATGAAAGACGTTGTTTCCAACCGTTATCACGGCGGAAATGCCGAAAAATCGGGATTTAAGCGTCAGGTGCTTGTCTGCGGCGGTACAGGCTGTACCTCATCGGGCAGCAAGAAAATTCTGGAGATTTTACATGAAGAATTAAAGAAAAACGGGCTTGAAAACGATATTAATGTTGTAAGAACCGGCTGTTTCGGTCTTTGCTCGCTCGGTCCGGTCATGATAGTTTATCCGGAGGGTTCTTTCTATGCCAAAGTAGAGCCTGAGCATGTTCCCGAAATTGTTGAATCACATCTGAAAAACGGCGAAGTGGTAAAATCACTGCTTTATGAGCAGACGGTATGCGATGACGGCACAATAAAGGCTCTCGACGAAACCGATTTCTACAGAAAGCAGTTAAGAGTTGCTTTAAGAAACTGCGGTGTTATCGATCCCGAAAATATCGAAGAATACATAGCAACGGACGGTTATCAGGCATTGGCAAAGGTGCTTACCTCAATGACACCCGATGACGTTATAAATACACTTATAGATTCGGGACTGCGCGGCAGAGGCGGCGGCGGTTTCCCGACGGGTAAAAAATGGGCATTTGCAAAAGCATCCGTAAATGACCAGAAATACGTCTGTTGTAACGCCGACGAGGGCGACCCCGGTGCATTTATGGACCGTTCGATTCTCGAAGGCGATCCGCACACGGTTCTTGAAGCTATGGCTATTGCCGGCTATACAATCGGTGCGAATAAGGGTTACATATACGTTCGTGCGGAATATCCGGTGGCGGTTGACAGACTTAAAATCGCTATCGCACAGGCTAAGGAATACGGTCTTTTGGGCGAGGGTATTTTCGGTACGGATTTCTCATTTGATATAGAATTAAGACTCGGTGCCGGTGCATTCGTCTGCGGTGAGGAAACCGCGCTTATGACCTCGATAGAGGGTCATAGAGGTGAGCCGCGTCCGCGTCCGCCGTTCCCGGCTGTTAAAGGTTTGTTTGAAAAGCCAACAATTCTTAATAACGTTGAAACCTATGCAAACATCTGTCAGATTATTTTAAAAGGCTCGGACTGGTTCTCGGGCATGGGTACCGCCACCTCAAAGGGTACAAAGGTATTTGCTTTGGGCGGAAAAATTACAAATGTCGGACTCGTTGAAGTACCTATGGGTACAACGCTCCGTGAAATCGTTGAGGAAATCGGCGGCGGCGTTCCGAACGGAAAGAAGTTTAAGGCAGCTCAGACGGGCGGTCCGTCCGGCGGCTGTATTTCGGCTGAAAACATAGACGTTCCGATTGATTATGAAAATCTTATCGCATTGGGCTCGATGATGGGCTCGGGCGGTCTTATCGTTATGGACGAGGATACATGTATGGTTGACATCGCTAAATTCTTCCTTGAATTTACCGTTGATGAATCCTGCGGAAAATGTACCCCCTGCCGTATCGGTACAAAACAGCTTTATCAGTTTATAGATAAAATCACCAGAGGTCAGGGTACAATGGAGGATCTTGACAAGATTAAGGAGCTTTGCTCGTACATGAAAGCCACCTCGCTGTGTGCTTTGGGACAGTCGGCTCCGAACCCCGTTATTTCTACAATGCATTGCTTTGAGGATGAATACATTGCCCACGTTAAGGATAAAACCTGTCCGTCGGGCGTATGCAAAAAGCTTTTGAAATACGAAATAGAAGCGGACAAGTGCAAGGGCTGTACGCTTTGTGCGCGTAACTGTCCCGTTAATGCAATTTCGGGTACGGTTAAAAATCCGCATGTTATTGACCAGGAAAAATGTATCAAGTGCGGCGCTTGTCTTTCCAATTGTAAGTTCAAGGCAATTGTCAAGAAATAAGGAGGATATAATAAATGGTAAACTTAAAAATAAACGGCATCAGCGTTTCTGTGCCTGAAAATTATACAATCCTTCAGGCAGCAAAAGAGGCAAATGTTGAAATACCCTCGCTGTGCTATTTAAAAGATGTCAACTGCATAGGCGCCTGTCGTGTGTGCGTTGTTGAAGTGAAAAACAGACGCGGACTGATTGCTTCCTGCGTATACCCCGTTGAGGAGGGCATGGAGGTATTTACAAACACCCCGGCCATAAGAGCATCAAGAAAAACAACGATTGAGCTTTTGCTCTCCAACCACAACAAAAAATGTCTTTCCTGCGAACGCAGCACAAGCTGCGAGCTTCAGAAGCTTGCAGCCGAATACGGTGTTGACGAGGAAAAATACGTTTCAAATAAAGAATTGTGCGATATAGACGAGCTTTCTCCGTATATCGTGCGCGATAACAACAAATGTATATTATGCCGCCGCTGCGTGGCAGCATGCAGCAAGGTTCAGGGCATAGGTGCAATCGGCGCAATCGGCAGAGGCTACAACACCCACATCGACTGTGCTTTTGACAAGAGCCTTAACGAGGCTCCCTGTGTGGGCTGCGGTCAGTGTCTGGTGGCATGTCCCGTAGGCGCACTCAGAATAAAGAGCAGCACAGAGGTTGTGTGGGATGCCATATCAAACCCCGACAAGAAAGTGCTTGTATTTACCGCTCCGTCAATACGTGCAACACTGGGCGAATGTTTTGATATGCCCATAGGCACAAACGTTGAGGGAAAAATGGTTTCGGCAATACGAAAGCTCGGTGTTGACGAAGTATTCAACATGGACGTAACAGCCGACCTTACAATCATGGAGGAGGCTACGGAGCTTATTGAAAGAATAAACGGCAACGAGGTTCTTCCGATGTTTACAAGCTGCTGTCCCGGCTGGGTTAAATTTGTGGAGCATTACTATCCCGAATTTATACCCAATCTTTCAACCTGCAAATCTCCGCAGCAGATGTTCGGTGCGGTTCTTAAGACATACTATGCAAAGAAAAACGGCATTAAGCCCGAGGATTTGTTTGTAATAAGCGTAATTCCGTGTACCGCAAAGAAGTTTGAGTGCACGCGCTCGGAGGAAAATGCATATGATTTCTCAGATGTTGATGTTTCACTGACAACACGTGAGCTTGGAGAAATGATAAAGAGAGCCGGTATACGTTTTACCGACCTTGAAGACGAACGCTTTGACGATCCGTTTGAAATTGCCACCGGCGCAGGCGCAATTTTCGGTGCAACCGGCGGTGTTATGGAGGCAGCGTTAAGAACTGCTGCCGATGTTCTTGAGGGCGGCTCGGATAAGATTGAATTTACGGAGGTTCGCGGAACGCAGGGTATAAAAGAAGCTACATACACATTGGCAGGCAAAACTCTTAACATTGCCGTAGCTTCGGGACTTGCAAACGCAAGAGCGCTGTTGGATTCGATTAAATCAGGCGAAAAGAACTATCAGTTTGTTGAAATCATGGCATGTCCTGGCGGATGCATCAACGGCGGCGGACAGCCTGTACAGAGCGATTCGGTACGCAACAGCGTTGATTTAAAGGCTGTACGCGCAAAGGCTCTGTATGATGCCGATGAAAAGCTCGAATACAGAAAATCACATTTAAGTCCTGTTGTAAAGATGCTTTATGATGAGTATTTTGAAGCCCCCGGAAAGGAAAAGGCTCATAAGCTTCTTCATACAACATATGTAAAGAGAGAAAAATTTTAATCCGAAAAAAGGGGATGCTAAAAAAGTTAAGGCTGTTTAAAAAGTCAATTGACTTTTTAAACAGCCCCTTTGTTTTATCAATCCTTAAACTCTTTTTGCAGAGGATATTTATGTTTAATTCCCAATGCTTTTATTCCCCGCTTAAATTTTTGAATTTCTTTTTCCGTACCGACATATTTTTCGTTCAGATACAGCCAGCCAATATCTTTAAAATGATATGCCTCCTCATCACCGACACTGCATGCAAACGCAGACGGTATTTCCACTCCGCTGTTCAGCTTTTCTTCAAACTCCGTCAAATACTTACCGTAAATATCCGACGGCATACAATTTTTCCGTGCGCATATTGCAGCGGCAATCCCGGCTGCCTCGCCCAGACTTCCCAGCGTTCGCATAACCCTTATTGCCGAAAAGGCGACATGGCTTGCACTCACCGCACGTCCTCCGATGAAAAGATTTTTTATATCCCTTGAATAAAGACATCTGTACGGCACCGGATAAGGCTGAACAATTCCTCTGTGATAAGCGAATGAACGAAACGGCTCTCCGAATTCCTCCGTATTATCCGGCTCGGGAAAATGCAAATCGATACTCCACGTCATACACGCGGTTGCGTCCTCATATACCTTGTGTTCTTCTATATCCTGCTGGGTTAATATATGCTCACCCTTAACACGGTAGCTTTCCCGTTTTCCTCCGAAGGGAGAAACCCATTTAAGCTCATAATTTTTAAACTTTTCTTTATCGGCAAAATGATTTTTCTGATATGCCCAGTTTGAATATATTGCACGAAGTCCGAAATCTCTTATATACTCCGCCTCGTGTACCATATTGCGTGCAAAGCCGGTTTCCTGTTCCCAGTCTCCGCTATATACATCAAGACAGTTTTCATCATTGAATTTCAGTCCCCAGTCAATGTCGGGAAACTCCTTTTCCTCCCCGGTCTCTTCACTGTACCACCTGATTGAATGTCCCATAACCAAATTTTCATGTGCTTTCGGTGCAAGAGTCTCACCAAATTCACTTTCCGATTCTCTGCCGTACATGGTCTGTGCCCCGGCAAGTCTCGACAGCACCGCATCACCCGTACAATCCGAAAAAAGCTTTGCTTTATACCTGTATTTTTTACCCGTCAGCGTGTCCGTGCATATTATTGCCGAAATTTTACCGTCCTCCGTTATGGCATCCGTAACACAGCGGTTTAGCAAAACACTTTCCCGTGCATCACTCGCCTCAAATGCCGCAAACTTTCTGAAATCCTCATAATACTGCTCTTTGAATATCGCGGGATCACCCATAACAGGCGCGATTTCCCTTACGACATTTCCTATATTCACATACGGCTTAAGATTAATCATGCCGCCCATACACACGCGTATTTCCGAGCTGTTGCAGCCGCCGAGAACGGCGCGGTCATTAACCAAAAGAACCTCCGCACCGCTTCTTATCGCCGCCAGAGCCGTACATATTCCCGCAATGCCTCCGCCTGCAACAATCAAGTCATATTCCCTGCCGCTGTCCTCAATTTCTTTCCAGTTCAGCCGCTTTCGCATAGCGTCAATGCTTTTAACGCTGCTTTCCGGCACTTCTGCCGAATCTGTTAAATAAATTGCGTCACATCTGCCGTTAAATCCCGTGAGGTCGTGCAGCGCAAGCTTATGAACGCCTTTTTTAAGCATAACCGCACCTGCCCTCTGCCATGCCCACTCGGTACCGTTTGTACCCAGTGTTTCGGGCAGTTCTTTTCCGTCTGCGGCAATGCGGAATTTTCCGGCACGTGCATTTGCGTTCCATACCGCCGTCCAGTCGCGCGTTAATGCCCATATGTTATATTCCGCCTCGTATTCGACCGTAAATTCCGTGACGGCATCGCATACGGGAACACCCATTCCGTGTGCCATCAGATATGAAGAATGTATTGTTTCCATCGAACCGCTGTCAACCACCCAGCCGCCATGCTCATCGAAGCTTTCCGCCTCAATAAATATTTCATTTGCCATTACTTTCCTCCTTACGGTTGACCGGTATTCTTATCTCCCACTCAAATTCGGGATTTTCCATATCTGCCGGGAAAATTTCTATATTCGGAATTTTATAATTTCTTTCATATCCGCTTGACGGCAGATATGTGCAAAGTATATTCTTGTACACCGTATTTACCTTATCATCTTCCGCACCGCATACCTTAAAGCTCATCCACTGCGACCTCGGTATACTGATCTCATGCAGAGCGGAGTTTTTATAATCCTTTGCACCTATAATGCATTTTACGCTGTTTCCGTCGTTTTGATATACGGCATAAATACGGTTGTCCGCCGCAGCTGCCACCTCATCGGCTGTTCCGCTTTCATAAAATGCCGACCATACATCCTCGCAGCACTCCGTATCGCTTATTTCCGATTTGCCCTCAAATCCGCAGATTTTAAATTCCGTTTCATCTGTCAGTGAATACGAGAAATCGGTACCGCCGTTCACAAAAACCTCAAAGCTTAACGGTGTATACATTTTTGCCCTGTGTCCGTGCTGTATAATTTCATTCGGACCATATCCGTGAAATTCCTTAAATGCGCGTGAAAATGATGACGGCGCATCATATCCGTATTTTGCCGCAAGCTCCGTAACGGAGGTTTGCCCCGAAAACAAATCTTCGGCTGCACGTGACATTCGCCGTTTTCTTATGTATTCACCGAGAGGAATACCTGCCGCAAAGGAAAACACCCGTCTGAACTCGTACAGAGACATATTTACACTGCGTGCAAGCATGCCTGCATCTATATCAGAACACAGATTTTTTTCAATATATTTTATTATCCTGTTAAATTCGCTTAAATTATTCATAATATCATAAAGGCTCTACTACCTGCTTTACACCCCATACCGTCATTTCCTCAACAACCGCGCCCTTTGGCATATCGGCGCAGTACAGCACTGCTCCGGCAATATCATCGGCGCAAAGCGAATCATTTGTTTCGCTAAGCTTTGCCGCTCTTTGAAATCCCGTACTTGCCGATGCCGGAATTATACATGTTGCGCGCACCCCGTATTTTTGCAGTTCAACATAAAGCCCCTTTGTAAAATTCAGTACACCGGCTTTCGCTGCCGCATAAACACTCCAGCCCGACCATGAATGTTTTGCACACACCGATGATATATTTATTATTATACCGTCATTTTGTTCTTTCATAACGCTGCCGAACACATTTGAACCGTATATAACGCTGTTCAGATTGAGAGCAATAATGCTGTCGATGCTCTCTTTTGTCTGTTCGGTTGTATCGGCAATGCATATGCCTCCCCCGGCATTATTTACCAGAACATCTATACGTCCGTATTTCTTTATTATAAATTCCCTCAGCGCCTGCCATTGCGAATAATCGGTTACATCAAGTGTATAGCCGCAGTCAAAGCCGTTTTCATCAACCGCTGCTCTAACCTTTTGCTCATTATGCGACGCTATAATAACGGTATCTCCGCTTTCCTTAAATCTTTTTGCCGATGCCAGCCCGTATCCGCTTGTCGCACCTGTTATAAGAACAATTCTTTTCATGGTAAAACCTCCTTTTTTTCATTATACTATAACCGCTATCCTGTTTTCAATACATTTCATGCACTTTTCTGCACGGCAGAAAGGCATAACAAAAAATATGCATACCGCTTCTGAAAGTGATATGCATATTTTTATATTTTTTTATTTATCTGCCGAGCTCCTCCGCAAGCGCCTCCAACTGAGCCGCGCTTTCCTCATTGAGTGCGGACTTTATATGAACACTGTTTTCCGCATATGTGAGATTTTTTGAATTTTCAAGCATTTTGCGCATGGTTTTTTCCGCCGTAAGCGCCCATGAGCCGTTTTCGATAAATGCCACCGTGCGGTTTTGGAAATTGCGCTCCGTAAGATGCTCGATAAACTCACGCATGAACGGGAAAATACCGCCGTTATAGGTTGTGGTTGCAAGCACAAGCGTACCGTATCTGAATGCGTCCTCAACCGCCTCCGCCATATCGCAGCGCGCCAAATCGCTGACAGCCACCTTTATTCCCATTGCTTCAAGCTTTTTTGCCAGAATATCCACAGCCCTTTTTGTATTTCCGTAAACCGATGTATATGCAATCACAACACCCTCGGTCTCCACACCGTATGACGACCATGTGTTGTACAAATTGATGTAATAGCCGAGATTTTCCGTCAGCACGGGACCGTGCAGCGGACAGATGATTTCAATATCCAGTCCTGCCGCTTTTTTAAGCAGAGTCTGCACCTGTGCGCCGTACTTGCCTACTATTCCCATATAATATCTGCGTGCCTCGCATGCCCAGTCCTCCTCGGCATCGAGCGCACCGAATTTTCCGAAGCTGTCTGCCGAGAAAAGCACCTTATCGCAGCTGTCATACGTTACCATAACCTCCGGCCAATGCACCATGGGAGCCGCAATAAATGCGAGAGTATGCTTTCCCAGCTCAAGCGTATCACCGTCGCCCGCAACAATGCGTCTGTCCTCATAGTCCGCATTGAAAAACTGCTTCATCATTACAAATGCTTTCGCACTTGAAACAATTACCGTATTTTTGTACTTGTTCATGAAGCTTACAATATTTGCCGAATGATCCGGCTCCATATGCTGAATTACAAGGTAATCCGGCTCTTTTTTACCGATGGCATGCTCTATATTTCCGAGCCACTCGTCCGTAAAGTATGCATCGACGGTATCCATGACGGCAGTTTTTTCGTCTGCAATGATATATGAATTGTATGCCATGCCGTTGGGAACATCATACTGTCCCTCAAACAAATCAATATCACGGTCATTAACGCCGATATACTTTATATCCTCTGTTATTTTCATGATTTTCGCTCCTCCTTTTTTATCTTCCGGTGCTGCCGAAACCGCCGTCGCGTTCGCCGTCGGCATCATCGTCAAATGTAATTCCGTATTCGACGAAAATCCCCTGGCAAAAGCCGTCGCCGCGTTCAAGAGCAACCGTTTTATTTTCATTTGAATCGTTTGTTATTTTACAGAATATGTGTCCTTCGTTGCTGCTGTTATAGTAATCGCTGTCTATAATCCCGACAGTGTTGTTGAACTGCATTCTGAATTTAAAGCCCAGACCGCTTCTGGGATAAAGCTTAAGTACCCAGCCGTCCTCAATTTTCACACGTATACCCGTCGGTATTTTGATGGTCTCGCCCGGCTTTAGAGTGAATGAAAGCGGAGTATAGAAATCATAGCCGGCAGAGCCCTTTGTGGCACGGTGCGGCAGCTTTACGGCACCATATATTTCCTGCACATCTTCCTCCGATTCGGGGAATGTGTCCCTCCAGTCCTCAAAAAATCTTTCGGGGCTTACCTTTTCGAATTTTGCTATTCTTTTCATATGTACCTCCGTTTATTTGGTCAGCAGAACAATTTTTCCGAGCTTAAGACTTTGTGCAACATCTATGACCTTTTGATTGGAGCTTCCTTTCCATGGCAGCTGCACATCCTTTAAAGCCTCAACAAATCTTCCGTCCACCAATACATCAACATTTTCCATAAAAGGCAGCTGCTTTACGTCCTGCCACTCGTAGCCGGTATATACCCATATGTTTTTATCCGGATATCTGCTTTTGATTTCGTTTATCAGCTCTCCCGTTTCCTTACGGTTTTTTGTATGGAGAGGATCGCCGCCGGAAAATGTAATTCCCGAAATATACGGCTTCTCCAATTCATCGAAAATTTCCTGTTTTGCCGCCTCGTCAAACGGGATACCTCCGTTTACGTCCCATGTTACGGGATTCTGACATCCGGGACAGGCATGCTCGCAGCCTGCCAGCCAAAGCACAACGCGGAGTCCCTCGCCGTTAAGCATATCGTCCTTTGTTATATTGTGATAGCGCATTACATGCTTTTCCTTTCTGCTATTTCCGCCATTTTTGCTTCGTTAAGTCTTGTATCACCCTTAACACGCGAATATGAAAGATAGCCGTTCATTCTTTCTATCTTTGTGAGATTATGCGAGCCGCATTTCGGGCATACGTCCATTTCAAGCTCCTCATGACCGCAGTCGTCGCAATATGCCAGCGACAGATTAACGCCCTCGTAAAGTCCCATTTCCATTGCACGGCGCACGAGCGTTCTTATTGCCTCCTTGTTATAGGAAATCGGATATTTCACATACTGAATTTTTCCGCCGTTTGCAAGATTCCAGAAACGGTTTTCCAAATCCTGCTTCTGAATCGGAGTTATATCCTCGGTTACATGGCAATGAAAGCTGTTTGAAACATACGGTCTGTCGGAAACCTTTTCGACTATGCCGTATTTCTTTCTGAACTGCGTAACCTGCAAGCCGCAAAGCGATTCCGCAGGTGTTCCGTAAATAGCGTAGAGGATTCCGTCCTCCTCCTTAAACTGCTCTATTTTCTTATTAATGTATTCAAGTACCTTTATTGCAAACTCGCCGTCCTCAACAAGCGACTTCTTGTTGTACAGCTCCTGAAGCTCGTTAAATGCGGTTATGCCGAACGATGCGGTACATGACTTTAACAGCGGCTTTATTTTATCGTACAAGCCGAGATGTCCGCCGTAAAAACCGCCCTCGCAGTATGCAAGCGGATTGGTTGACGCACGCATTTCGCCGAGATATTCATACGTTCTTATATGCAGCTGACGTATAAGTCCGAGATAGTAATCAAGGACTTCAAAAAAGTCTCTGCTTTCCTGACGTGCCTTTGCAAGAATCATCGGCAGATGCAGCGATATTGCGCCTATATTAAAGCGTCCGACAAAAATCGGAGTATCGTTTTCATCGGCAGGCTTCATGCCGCCTCTTTCGTAATACGGTGAAAGGAACGCACGGCAGCCCATCGGCGAAACGATTTTACCGTATTTTTTGTACATCGACGGCACATACCCCTCTCCCGTAAGCGAAAGCCAGTCGGGATACATGGTCTTTGAAGAACATTCTATTCCCACTTCAAAAACGTCCTCTAACGGGCAGCCCTCACCATGGAGATTTTTGTCATACAGAAATACGATTTTAGGGAACAAAACCGGCTTTTTATGACCTTTTTTACCCTGACCGTTCATACGTACCTTAAGCATTGCAATCGTTGCCATTTTTGCAAATCTGCCCGTACCCGTTCCGGCAGTTACGGTTATGAACGGATAGTCGCCTCGGCTTGACGATACCGAATTGAATTTATATTCCCAGCCCTGGAAGCCCTGTTCAAAGTCGCGCTCTATATCTTTCATGGCTTCTTCTTCGGCACTTTCCTTGCTCAGTCCGAGTGACGTATATTTTTCTATATATTTTTTATATGATTTTTCCGCATACGGCTCAAGTATCAGCTCTGCCGACGGAACGGTAAAGCCGCCGTACTGCTGGCTTGCGGCAGACAGTACTATATCACCTATAACGTCAAAAGCAACATCAAGCGTTTTCGGCTCATTGTACCAGAGATTGCCCATTTCAAAGCCGCCCTTTAAAACATTTTCCACGTCAAAAAGACAGCAGTTCATTGTATCGCGTCTCGCACTCATATCGTGAATGTAGATATAGCCGTCACGTATAGCCTGCAATTCCTCGGTTGTAAGAAAAAACTTCTTGTAAAGCTCCTTATTTAACTGATTGAAAATAAGGCTTCTCTTTGTCGAAACAAGCGCACTGTCCGTATTTGAGTTTTCCTTGTCACCGATATACATTATCGACTGGCTCTTTTTATAAACCTCATCAAGCATCTGAACAAAGTCCTGCTTATAGTTTCTGTAGTCTCTGTAGCTTTTTGCGACCTTGGGATTTACTCTTTCCAGTGCGTCCTCAACAATATTGTGCATTTCGGCAATCTGTATATCCTCCTTGCCCATGCGCTCCGCTTCTTCGGTAACAAATTTGCATATAAAATTCTTTTCTTCTTCCGTAAACTTCACCAAAACGCGGAATGCCGACTTATTTACCGCATTTACAACTTTCTGAACATTAAATTCCTCTTTTGTGTTATCCTTCTTAACAACCCTCATTTTTCTTCCTCCAATCCCTATTATTTATGTATATATATTGTTTTCTTTAGTTTCATAACCACAAGATATTGTGGTTATAAGTACGTGTAACTAATTATAATCACATCGGGCAGAAAAATCAATTACACCGCCTTTGCTACTTATTTACAATTATGTTACTGATTTACGAATGTTTGTTCGTAATAATATTATACCACCATATATTCCCCGCGTCAACAGTTTTTACATGTAATTGTATTATATTTTTTGAGAAATACTAAACATATTGTTTTATCCTGTTTTACGGAAAGGAAGTCTGATACATGAAAATTTTTATTTATTCTGTAAAGCTCTGGCTTACCGCAGTGCGTGCCGAAGCATGCAAGCAGTGCTTTGACCGTATGGTTGACAGATATATAGAACGCAGTCTGCCGCTGTCCGATAAAAGGATTACCGCCATGTCGCATAAATGCGCGGTACTCCGCAAAAATTTCTGCGATGAGGAACAGCGTCTTGCACTGATTATATCACGCCGCAACACGGCACATTAACCGTTTTTTTGTCAAATGTCACAAAAAACCTTGTGAATTACTGGATGTTTTTGTTTTTTTCGGTTTTATATCTTGATTTTATTTCGGATTGGTGTTATTATATAAGTACGTATAATAACAATATTTTATAGGGCTTAGAATAGCTTATCGTTAAAGCCTTTTCAGGCTCTGAAATAAAACAATCAGGAGGAGATTCCGATGGGAAGAAAAATGAAAACAATGGATGGTAACAACGCTGCCGCTTATGCTTCATACGCATTTACGGATGTCGCTGCTATCTATCCTATCACACCATCATCCACAATGGCGGAGGTAACCGACAAGTGGTCGGCTTCCGGCATGAAAAACATTTTCGGCAACACCGTTAAGGTTGTGGAAATGCAGTCGGAGGCAGGCGCTTCGGGTACTGTTCACGGCTCTCTTACGGCAGGTGCGCTCACAACAACATATACGGCTTCACAGGGACTTTTGCTTATGATTCCGAATATGTACAAGATTGCCGGCGAGCAGCTTCCGTGCGTATTTAACGTATCGGCAAGATGCATAGCCGCACATGCACTTTCCATTTTCGGCGACCACAGTGACGTTATGGCATGCCGTCAGACAGGCTTTGCCATGCTTGCTTCGACAAATCCGCAGGAGGCTATGGATTTGGGCGCCGTTGCTCACATGACCGCAATCAAGGGCAGAATACCGTTCCTGCATTTCTTTGACGGTTTCAGAACATCACACGAATATCAGAAGGTCGCATGCTGGGATTACAACGATCTTGCGGAAATGGTTGACTGGGACGCAATAAGAGAATTCAGACACAAGTCTCTTAACCCCGAGCATCCGGCTCAGAGAGGTACGGCTCAGAACGGCGATATTTACTTCCAGGCAAGAGAAGCATGTAACTCTGCATATGATGCGGTCCCCGAAGTCTGTCAGATGTACATGGACAAGGTTAACGCAAAAATAGGTACAAATTATCAGCTGTTCAATTACTACGGTGCTCCCGATGCGGAACAGATTATAGTTGCAATGGGCAGCGTATGCGATACAATAAAGGAAACTGTTGATTACCTCAATGCTCACGGCAGCAAGGTAGGTATGATAGCGGTAAGACTGTACAGACCGTTCAGCGTTAAGCACTTTACGGACGCAATTCCGTCAACGGTAAAGAAGATTACCGTTCTCGACAGAACAAAGGAGCCGGGCGCTCTGGGCGAGCCTTTATTCCTCGATGTTACCGCAGCTTTGCAGGAGGACGGAAGATTCAGTAATGTTCCGGTATATGCCGGCCGTTACGGTCTTGCATCAAAGGACACCACTCCTGCATGTATCTTTGCGGCTTTCAAGAATACGGAAAAGAAGCATTTTACAATCGGTATAACGGACGATGTTACAAACCTCTCGCTGCCGCTTGACGAAAATCACGACACAACCCCGTCTGACATCACAAGCTGTAAGTTCTGGGGACTCGGTGCCGACGGTACGGTAGGTGCAAACAAGAACTCCGTAAAAATCATCGGCGACCACACGGATATGAACGTTCAGGCATATTTCGACTACGATTCAAAGAAATCGGGCGGTCTTACCTGCTCACATCTCCGTTTCGGAAAATCACCGATTACTTCGACATATCTTATAAACAAGGCTGATTTCGTTGCCTGTCACAAGGCTTCATACATACATCAGTATGATATGGTAAGCGACATCAAGCCGGGCGGTGTATTCCTCTTAAACTGCTCATGGACGGGTGCAGAGCTTGACGAGCATCTTCCCGGACAGGTTAAGAAGTACATTGCCGACAACAACATTCAGTTCTATACAATAGACGGTGTAAAGATTGGTAAGGAAATCGGTCTCGGAAACAGAATAAACACTGTTTTGCAGTCGGCATTCTTTAAATTATCTAAGATTCTTCCCGAAGAGGATGCAATCAAGTATATGAAAGATGCTGCTACGGCTTCTTATTCAAAGAAAGGCGAGGCTATCGTCAAGATGAATCATGACGCTATCGATGCCGGTGCTCAGCAGGTTGTAAAGGTAGACGTTCCCGAAAGCTGGAAGAACTGCGGATATGAGGATCTTTCGGTTAAGCACGAGGGCGAGGGCGAGCTGATTGATTACGTAAACAACATTCTTGTTCCCGTAAATGCATTTGCCGGCGCAAGGCTGCCCGTATCGGCATTCACAAAGTACCAGACAGGTGAGGTTCCGCTGGGAAGTGCCGCATTTGAAAAGAGAGGAATTGCAATTGATGTTCCCGTATGGAACAATGAAACATGTATCCAGTGCGGACAGTGTTCATATGTATGTCCTCATGCTTGTATCCGTCCCGTTGTTCTTACAAAGGAAGAGCTTGACAACGCTCCCGAGGGCATCAAATATGCTCCGGCAAAACAGCTTGACGGCTTATACTATACAATGGCAATATCGGTTCTTGACTGTACCGGCTGCGGCAGCTGTGCAAACATCTGCCCCGGAAACATTAAGAATCAGACTCTTGTTATGACATCGCTCGAAGAACAGTATGACGAGCAGAAATACTTTGATTATGCCGCTGCTCTCGGTGAGAAGCAGGCTGTTCTTGACAAATTCCCGGCATCAAAGGTTAAAGGCTCACAGTTCAAGATGCCTTATCTTGAATTCTCCGGCGCATGCGCAGGCTGCGGCGAAACACCTTATGCCAAGCTTGTTACACAGCTGTTCGGTGACAGAATGTATATTGCAAACGCAACAGGCTGTTCATCAATATGGGGCGGCTCGGCACCGTCAACTCCGTATACGGCAAATGCTGCCGGCGAAGGTCCCGCATGGGCAAACTCGCTGTTTGAGGATAATGCAGAATTCGGTTTGGGTATGTTCATAGCACAGGATACTCTGAGAAACCAGACAATCGAAAAGGCTAAGAAGGTTGCCGATGAAAATGCGGACGTAAAGGCTGCATTTGATAAATTCATGGAAACAAAGGACTGCGGAGCATGCAACAAGGTTCCGACAGAGGAATTGCTGAAAGCTGTTGCAGCCGTAAACTCGCAGGAGGCAAAGGATGTTCTTGCTGATAAGGAATATCTTTCAAAGAAATCCTGCTGGATATTCGGCGGAGACGGCTGGGCATATGACATCGGCTTCGGCGGTGTTGACCACGCTTTGGCTTCCGGCAATGATATAAACATACTTGTATTTGATACGGAGGTTTATTCAAACACGGGCGGTCAGGCTTCAAAGGCTACACCGACAGGTGCTATAGCACAGTTTGCCGCTGCCGGTAAGGAAGTTAAGAAAAAGGACCTCGCGGCTATCGCAATGAGCTACGGCTATATCTACGTTGCACAGGTTGCAATGGGATATAACATGCAGCAGTGTCTCGATGCTATGCTGGAGGCTGAAAGCTATCACGGTCCGTCAATCATCATTGCATACGCTCCCTGTATCAACCACGGTATCAAGGGCGGTATGAAGATTGCTCAAAGTGAGGAAAAGAAAGCCGTTGAGTCGGGTTACTGGCACTGCTTCAGATTCGATCCAAGAAAGAAAGCAGAGGGCAAGAATCCGTTTACGCTGGATTCAAAGAAACCCACTCTCTCATATGAGGACTTCCTCATGGGTGAGGTTCGTTATAACTCTCTTGCACGTTCAAATCCGGAAAGAGCAAAAGAATTGTTTGCGTCAGCGGTTAAGAATGCGGAAGATAAGTACGCAAAGCTTGCCGCAATGGCACAGGCTGAATAAAAAAATGTAAGAGTTTGCAGGCTTTAATGCAGACTCTCCCCAAAAAGGGGCTGTAAAAAAGAATACAGAACGCATCAAACGCACCAGACGGCGTACCGATGTACTCCGAGCGGTGCGGCTGATGTGTAGTTCAAGGTCAAAAGCAGATAGAAATCCGCAGTTTTGCGGATTTCAACCTGAATTTCTACTTTTTTAAGTAAATGCTATGCCCTTGAACGGTCTGTGCCTTTTTACACCCCTTTTCTTTATCTCATGAAAGGAATTAACATAAATATGAAGCTTCGCAAAAAATTAACAGCCACTGTTCTTTCGGCGGCAATATGTATTCCCGGAATATCCGTATCGGCATATGATTTACCGCATGATTTCTGGGGACTCAACGAAAAATATTCGGCAGCGGTAGACTCAAAAAATCATTCGGAAACGGCATACTACGGCAGTAAAATAGTCGATCTCATTTCAGGGGAACCGAGCAACGAGCAAACAGACAATATAGTAGGTTCAAGAGCATATGAGGTGGCATTTGCTTACTTCTTTACGGGCGATTATCAAAATGCCGCAAAGTATTTTAATACATATATCCCCTACGGCGAGAAAATGGGCTGGACAGACGGAGTAAGAATTGCAAAGGAATACGTAAAGCAGCTTTCGTCATCACTTGATATATACAAGCATACGGAGCAAATCCAAAAATACTACAGCGCGAAAAATGAGCCTCAGGGTGTGCTTAGCGGTGAAATCAGCGAAAAGACACAGGACGGCGACTCCATGGTGCTTTTATATCTCGAATACGGCTATTCCGATGAGCTCAACTGGGCAAAGGTCGTGTTTGACAACGCGCGCAGAGACGGCAAGGCTGTTGAGCTTGCGGTTAATTTCCCCAATCAGGGCGACACCGCACGTTCCGTTTCCGCAGCCGATTCCTATTTGGCGCAGCTTTATTCCCTCGTTTCACAGTATACGGATGTTCCTGTTTTCTGCCGTATAGGAGCAGAAGTGAATATATGGGGAAATTCCTGCACACCTGATGAATTTAAAAATGCATTTCTCACAATAGCAAACAGAATGAAAACACTGCAAAATACCGCTATACTGTGGAGCATAGCCCACACCGACCGCTGGTACAGCAGCGAATGGCCGTATACGGCAGATGATTTCTATCCCGGTGACGAAAACGTTGATTATGCCGGTATCACCATATACTGCAACAAATACTTTGAGGGCAGAACTTGGGAGGGTACTGAGAAATTTAATGAAATCTGTTTCAAAACAGGCTACAGTGCCGACCCTGTACTTATGATTAAGGATTTTGTTGAAAAGTACGGTTCACGAAAGCCTATTATAATTTCCGAATGCGGAAGTGCTTATTATACGCAGGGCAGCATAAATCAGAATCATCAGGATTGGGCAGCGGAGCATTTAAAGGAAATATATTCATATGTACCGATGGTGTATCCGCAGGTTAAGCTTATTGCGTATTTCAATAAGCAGATAACACACGAAACAAATTGGTATGATCTTGACAGCTCCGCACCGCTTAAGGCGGCATATTCTGAAATGAATATGAAACCGTGGTTTATAAAGAATAACTTTGCCAATAAATCCGGTGTATTCTTTGAACGGCTCGGCGGATCGGACATAACCGACAGCAGCGTTACTCTGAGTGCATATCCGCATATATACGGCTCAGACTACACCAAAGTAACTTATTATCTTGATGACACGGCTGCCGCATCCTCGGACACCGTGCCGTATACCGTGCAGCTTTCCCTCGCGGGAGCGCATAAGCTGACCGTAACGGCACAGGGCAGCACAGGCGAACAGGTTACCCGTGAATACAGTATAAACGGCACGGGCGGCACTGATACGCCGACAGATGATAATTCAATTTTTAATGATACATCATCGCTTTCCGAGGTACAGAAGAATGCTCTCAAAAAAGTATACGACAGCGGAATAATTACAGGATATGACGATAATTCCGTAAGACCTTACAATACCATAACACGTGCGGAATTTGCGGCAATGGTATGCCGTCTGATGAATTACACGGCAGACGAAAATTGTACATTCAATGATGCAGCAAACCATTGGGCGGCGAAGTATATAAAAGCATGTGTTGATGCGGGAGCGATAAACGGAATAGGAAACAATAATTTTGCTCCCGACAGCAATATAACGATTGAACAGGCATTAAAAATCATAACCGTTGTATGCGGCATGGCATCTCCCGATGCAAAATATCCCGACGGATTTATTGCGGCTGCAGTCTCAAACGCGCTGACCGATAACATTACATCAAATGTAATGTCATCGGATTTAAAAAGAATAGATGCGGCAATGATTATGTCAAAAACCAATATGAACTGAACGGCAAAATACGGTTTATCCGCAAAAATATGAACGGCAGAAAAAATGCCGTTCATATTTTTTATTTTTTTCAAAAAAAGTATTGACATTTTATATAAAATCTGTTATACTATTATGGTCGGTTAGATAATGCGGAATTGTGTAAAGGTAGCACGAATGACTCTGACTCATTTTGTTCGGGTTCGAATCCTGATTCCGCAGCCATAAACGCACTGTAATTTTGATACTGTAGGTATTAAGATTATGGTGCTTTTTCTTTGCATAAAACCCTTTGTTTTATGCAGTTTTCGGATACTCACGGCAACGATTTATCGGTTTGGGCGCATTTCATAAAATCGCATAAAAAATTTTTTATGTTTTTTACCGCCGATTCGACAATTGCACCGTTATATTCTATTGTATTTTTGATTATAACACCTGACATATTAGAATAAAGTATAAGCCATACCGCTAACGGGATTATAATTATTGCCGCAAACGACAGACACAGCTTATACAAAATACTTCTGTTTTCATTCTCATGTGTTGTTTTCAAACATTTCACCCTTTGCTATTATAGTGATTGCTTATTTAGTATACCATACCGTGTCGTTTAATTCAACCGAATTCTTTGTACAAAAACACAGATTTCGATACAGAAACACCAAATACAAAGGCTATATAATAACACAAAATCCCCGAACCGACTACAGATTTCCCGTTTTTTTCGCCTTATTTCCTCTGCCGATACTCCTTGGGCGGCATATTTTTATATCTTTTAAACAAGCGGTCAAAATAATTCAGATTGTCATAGCCGACACTCTGTGCTATATCCGAAATGCTTTCATCTGTATTTGTCAGGAGTATGGCTGATTTCTCAATCCGAAAACGGTTTATGTACTCCAGTATCGTCATACCCACGGACTGACGGAAGATACGGCACAAATGGCTCTCGGTAACATAATGCAGCTTTGCCAGATCGGAGGTTGAGATCGGTTTATCGTAATTTTTGTGTATATAGTCAAGCAGCATATTTATTTTTTTCATTCTGCCGATTCGTGTTTCATATTCAAATTCGGAAAGCTGCATGGCTGTATAATTTTCAATAAGATATGCCATAAGAAGATAAATTTCTCCTTTTATGACCATATCGGAGCATCTGCCTGCATTAGATGCCTTATCCGAAATAAGCCTGAATGCCGACGTTATAAATTCATCCTTTGCTATTTTCGACTCCAATATAATATTTTTACATTCCGTATCACTGAATATCGACGGATTTATGATAGCACATATATATTCGACAGGTTTATCACACTGCATGGAATGAAGCTCATTGCTGTTCACTACAATCGTTTCTCCGTCCCGTGCCTCAAACCGGTTTGAATTGCAAAAAAAGCTGCCGCTGCCCGACAGAACATGCAAAAGCTCAATATGCTCATGCCAGTGCGGCGGAAATTCCGCGGCAGTGTATTTGCGTATTTTAATCGGAAAACCCTGCGCAAGCTCCGAAATATCTTCATACAACAATATATCGTTCACAATACCACCTCAAAATTGTGCTAATTATAGTCAAAACCGTTCATTGCTTTTCTCCTGCCCTAAGTATATAATAAAAGCATCGGAAAGTCAATGAAAACTTAAAGGAGATGATTTTTTCATGAAACTGGGAGTATTAATAAATCTTGACAGTGAGCAGATTGAAGAAAAATTTGCAAAGCTTCGGAAAATGGGCTTTAATTCCTGTCAGCTTTGCTGCTGGAGACAAAGACTCATGACCGGGGAAACGGCAGAAAAAATAAAAGGGTACTGTCAAAAATATGATATTGACATTTCAACCTTCTGGTGCGGCTGGAGCGGTCCGCAGGCTTGGAATTTCACCGACGGACCGTTAACGCTCGGACTGGTACCCGCAGAGTATCGTTTTAAAAGAATGAATGAGCTTAAGCACGGTTCGGATTTTGCAAAAATGCTCGGAGTTGAAAACATTGCAACTCATGTGGGTTTCTTACCCGAAGTCCCCGCAACAGAACAATATCGTGCAATCATCGCGGCATTGAGAAATGTTGCGGAGCATGTAAAGGAAAACGGACAGTATTTCCTGTTTGAAACAGGTCAGGAAACTCCCGTTACATTAAGAAGAGCTATTGAGGACATAGGCACGGGCAATCTCGGAATAAATCTCGATCCCGCAAATCTGATACTTTACGGCAAAGCAAACCCGATTGACGCGCTCGATGTATTCGGCGAATATGTACGCGATATTCACGCAAAGGACGGCTGCTATCCGACAAACGGTCACGAGCTCGGCGAAGAAAAGCCTTTGGGCGATGGAAAAGTAAATTTCCCGATGTTTATTAAAAGATTAAAAGAAATCGGCTACGACGGTCCGCTCACGATTGAACGCGAAATTTCCGGGGATAAACAAATTGAAGATATAAAGCACGCAAAAGTGTTATTGGAGGAATTGATATGATAAAGGTTGCATTGATAGGCATAGGCGGAATGGGCGGCTGCCATTTCAACTGCTACAAGGATATTGAAAATGCCGAGGTCATTGCGGTATGCGATGTACGCACGGATATGGCAAAAGAAAAAGTCAATAACGAAAGCATACATATATATTCAAGCTATGATGAGCTTCTTGAAAATGAAAATCCCGATTATGTGGATATATGCACACCAAGCTATATGCATCGCGAAATGAGCATAAAGGCTCTTGAAAAAGGAATAAACGTGTTATGCGAAAAGCCGATGAGCCTTACAACCGCGGACACAGAGGCAATTTTATCGGCTGTGAAAAAATCGGGTAAAATCTTTATGACCGCACACGTTGTAAGATTTATGAAAGCATATATGTATCTGAAAAATGTTATTGACTCCAAAGAATTGGGGGATTTGCTGCGGCTTGATATGAAGCGTATTTCATCAATTCCCGACTGGAGCTGGGAGGATTGGATGCGCAATCTTGACAAGAGCGGCGGCACTCCGATTGATTTATCGATCCATGACATTGATTTCGTGCAATATGTACTCGGCGAACCGAAAGAGGTGAGCGGTGTATATCACAAATTAAAGAATAACAATGATTTTATTGTATCGGAATTGGTATACGATAATTATGTCGTAACAACCGAGGCAACCTGGTACAACTATAATATTCCGTTTGAAGCAAGCTTTAACGCGGTATTTACAAACGGCACACTTTGCTTAAAAGGCGGCAAAATTTTTAAAAACGGCGAGGAAGTTGAAGTAACGGCAGAAAACACAGCTGCCGATACCGGAATCAATATTTCCGATACGGACGGCTACGGCGGTGAAATCGAGTATTTTGTTTCGTGTGTTGAAAAGAATATTCAGCCGCAGATTGTGACACCCGAAAGCTCTCAGGCAAGCGTTAAGCTTATTGAAAGAATACTTGCAAATTCGGTTATTATATAACACAAAGGAACATTGAAAATGAAAACCTGTATAATTGTCGGTGCGGGCGGCAGAGGAAAAGACTCCTATGCGCCGTATATTAAAGAAAAAAATTTAATGAAAATTGTCGGGGTTGCCGAGCCTGATGCAAAAAAGAGAACGGAATTTCAAAGAACATATGAAATCCCCTCGGATATGGTGTTTTCCGATTACCGTATTCTCTTTGGCAAAGGCAGGCTTGCGGATGCGGTTATCATATGCACACAGGATAAAATGCATCTCGAACCAACATTGGCGGCAATAAAATGCGGTTATCATATTCTGCTCGAAAAGCCGATTTCGCCCGTTTATGAAGAAACAGGAATACTCGAAAATGCTCTGAAAGGCTATGACAAAGTATTCATGACAGGTTTTGTTCTTCGGTACACCCCGTTTATACAAAAAATCAAAGAGCTGCTAGACAACAACGCGATAGGCAGGATTATGAACATGCAGCTCAATGAAAATGAGGGCTACTGGCATCATGCGCACAGTTATGTGAGAGGACCGTGGAACAGTACACAAAAAGCCGCTCCGCTGATTGTCGCAAAATCGTGTCATGATTTCGACCTCATGCTTTACCTTATAAACAGCAGCTGCAAAAAAATCACCTCATACGGTTCAAACGGATATTTCACCGCCGACAATGCTCCCGGTGATGTACCCGACAGATGCACGGACGGCTGTGCTTATGCCGATACCTGCAAATACAATGCCGTAAAGCTGTACACAGACGGTCAGGCATCGTATTTTGTACATAAATTCGAGTGCGGCGCAAAAAAAGATGATATTGTAAATGCATTGAAAACGAATCCATACGGCAGATGCGTGTACAAATGCGATAATGATGTATGCGACCATCAGATTGCGGCGCTGGAATTTGAAAACGGCGTGTGCGCGGTTTTCACCGTTTCGGCATTTTCGCTGAGAAATACCAGAACGATTAAGCTTATGGGAACAGAGGGGGAAATCGGCGGCTGTATGGAGGACGGCGAAATAACGTTAAGACGTTTTTGTGACGAGTCCGAAACAAAAATATCCGTCACGCACGACAATACAAAGCATTGCGGCGGTGACGGCGGTCTTATGAATTATTTTGCTTCGGCGCTTGAAGATAAGAATTATAAAACAGACCATAAAATTTTTGAAGCACATGCTTTGGCTTTTAAAGCCGAAAAATCGCGTATTAATTCTCTTATATAACATTAAACCCTCCTGCCGCTGCGGCAGGAGGGTTTAATTCAGACTCTGCTGTATTATTTTATTTCATCAAATACACGTACATAATCAACTTCAAAGCAATCCGGCAAAACCGCATTTTTTAATTCCTCAACGGGACTGCCCTGCCATACATTGCTGTCACCCGCCAATCCCGCATTTGTGTGATTTGTTCCGTAATTGAATACAATAAAATCAACAGTATCACACTTGAAAAAACCAAGCTTTTTCTGTATGATTTTTTCGATATTGCAATAGAAAGTATAACCTCCGAGCGAAAAAAGGCATCAATGGCGGTTATTTCGGAAATTTTAGATTATATTAATAAAAACTATAAGGAAAACCTTACCATGCAGCAGATTTCATCATTGTTTTTCATGAATACCGCGTATCTCGGAAGACTGTTTAAAAAGAAAACGGGAAAATCCTTTAACTCGTATCTGAACGAAATAAGAATAAAAGCCGCCAAATCTCTGCTCGAATCAACCTCTCTTAAAATACATGAAATTTCCAAGGAGGTTGGATATAACGACTTCAACTATTTCGTTACCAAATTTGAGAGCATTGAGGCTCTTTCACCGAAGAATTACCGAAATAAATATATAGCCTCACTGTCGGAGCATGAAACAGCGCATTCACCCGAAACCGAGTAAAATCCGCTGTATAAAAAATATCATTAATTTATTTATGCAGCATTTTTAAATATTCGGTAGGTGACATGCCTGTTTTTCTGCGAAACACCCTCGAGAAATAATAAATATCACAAAAACCTGTTTCTTCGGCAATCTGCGTGACCGACTTTTTTTGTGTGTACATCATATTTTTTGCCATATTAATGCGTACATTCCCCAAATATGAAAAAATTGTCTGACCGATGCTTTGCTTAAAGCATCGGTTCATAGTGAAGTATACATTAATTCATTATGTTTTTCAATAACTGTTTTTACATAGATTTGTGTTTAAGCGATATTTTTTGAATATTTTTCTTCCATGCAGCGTTATTATTCATTTACTGATTTTAATTTTAACGTTATCATATTATCTGATAATTTTTTATGGAGGAATTTCAATGAAGCTGAAAAACAAATTACCCGATCCGTCACTGTTCACGCTTACCGACCCCAGCGGTACAATGAGTCTTTTTGCATATAATGTTTCCTCCATGCTTATAACCTCAATGATCGCTTCTCTCGGAAGTCAGGTGATGAATACAAAGGTTTTTGTAACAAATATTGCTAATTATACATATTTATTCGGTTATGCCATGGCACAGTCGAGCGCGCTCATGACAGGCAGACTCTGCGGTGCAAAAAAATATGACAGAGCAAAAGCACTTTTCAGACAAAATATCAGATTTATTCCGATGATAAATGCTTGTATGGCATTCATTGCTTTCCTTTTTTCAAATCAGCTTATGCGGATTTTCACGGATGATGCTGCGATAATCCATACGGCGCACTATTTATTTTTGGCTGATATTGCGGTAGAAGCTTTCAGGGGAATAACCCATATGGGTGAAAATTCTCTTTGCAGCGTGGAGGATACACTGTACACGTCAATAGTTTCAATAGCATCATGCTTTTTGATAAGTGTACTGTTTTGCCGTATATTCTGTATTCATCTCGGAATGGGGCTTTTCGGATATTATATTGCCGCAATGGCAGATGAGGGAATACGCGGATTGATGTATCGTATACGCTGGAACAAAGGAAAATGGATTGAGCACTGTAATACCTGATTGTCCTTTATCCCTCACAAAACATTTCTTTTTATCATAGAACTTGACAACAGACGCGGATTATAATATAATTAAATGTATATTATATTCAAGCGAGGTCGGGCGGTTATGAAAGAAGTACGTACAGGCGGCGGCAGGGAGTTCATTTATTCCGTGCTGTGGGCTATTGTAATTTTATTCACAGGCAGAGCACTGATATTGTTTATGCCGTCCTATAAGCTTTTCGGAGGAATAATCACTTTAATTTTATTCAGCGTACTCGGATTTTTCGTGCTTACACGCTATGCCGCAGTCTTTACATACACGCTTAAGGGGTACAGACTGCGAATAAACAGGCAGATAGGCAAACGAAACAAGGAGCTTGAAATAAAGCTTACCGACATACAAAGCATTTCCGACGAAAAGCCCGGCACAATGCCCAAGAAAAATATGATATACAACATGCGCGCAAGCGTATTTTCAAAGCAAAAGCTTTGCTATATAAAATGGCGGTGCGGCGAAGGTGATACTGTTCTTGTGTTTGAGCCGTCGGCTGCCATGAAAAATGAGATACAAAAATTAATGAGGTCAGATGAAAATGGTTGATATAATCGGAGTAAGATTTAAACCCACTGGAAAAACATATTATTTTAACCCTCTGGGCTTTGATATAAAGGAAGGCAGCAACGTAATTGTTGAGACAAGCCGCGGAGTGGAATACGGAAATGTTGTCATAGGCAGAAAGCAGATGAACGAAAGCAGCATTGTAAAGCCGCTTAAGGGGATTATCCGTCCGGCAAATGCCGATGATGACCGCCGCCGAGAGGAGGTACGCGCAAAAGAAAAGGAAGCTTTCGGAATATGTCTGGAAAAAATTAAAAGCCACGGTCTGGAAATGAAGCTGATAGAGGCGGAATACACCTTTGACGGCAGCAAGCTGCTTTTCTATTTCACCGCGGACGGCAGAGTTGATTTCCGCGATTTGGTAAAGGATTTGGCTACTGTTTTCAAAACACGCATAGAGCTTCGCCAGATAGGTGTCAGAGATGAATCGAAAACAATAGGCAGTATAGGCGTATGCGGCAGAAATCTGTGCTGCTCGCAGTTTCTTGATGAATTTGTGCCTGTGTCGATAAAAATGGCAAAGGAACAGGGGTTATCGCTTAATCCGTCCAAAATATCGGGTGCATGCGGCAGACTTATGTGCTGTCTCAAATACGAACAGGATATGTACGAGGATTTGCTTAAATCCTCACCGCGCCAGGGTGCGGCAGTCCACACCCCCGACGGGGACGGCACGGTGGAATCCGTAAGCCTTTTAAAAGGTCTGGTAAAGGTAAAGCTTGATAAAGAATCCGAGAAAACTCTTAAAGAATTTAGGGTTGATGAGATAAAAATCGCAAGAAACCGTAAAAATTCCCCAAATCAGCCGCAAAACGGTAAGAACGCATAAAATATTGTTAAATAATTTGTGCATAAAACTATTGAAGATTTACAGGTTTTGTGATACAATTAGCTTGAGCGTTTATAACGCAGCAAATTAAGGAGGTGTTTTGTGATGGCTTATAAAATCGATTCAGATGCTTGCATCAGCTGCGGAGCATGTGCAAGTGAATGTCCGGTAAGCGCAATCAGCGAAGGCGACAGCGCATATGTAATTGACGCTGATACTTGTATTGAATGCGGAGCATGTGCAGGTGCCTGTCCGGTAGGCGCTCCTGCTCAGGACTAATAATTATTACTGCATCGGCGGCTTTATAATATCGCCGGTCGAATATAAAGCGCTGCTGGGCGGTTGACGTTTTGCAGCGCTTTATTTGTTTTGTGCGGTAAAAAATTTAACAGAGGTAAATATATGAAAAAATTTATAGGTTTTATTATGATAGCGGCAGTACTTCTTCTTTGTTCCTGCGGCGAAAAGTCGCTTGTTACGGAGGATTCGGTACAAAAAGCGCCGTCATCGGGAGTAAAGCGTTCGATTTATATATATATGAGCGGCGGCGACGCGGAAAAAGACTACGGCAGCGCGACGGAGGCGCTGCGTGAAATGACACGCGCGGAGCTTTCCGAAAATATAAATGTTGTTGTCGAAACGGGCGGAAGCACAGTCTGGCATGATGAGGGTATTTCCCCCGACCGCCTTGACCGTTTTGAAATACAAAACGGCAGCATACGCAAGGTTGACAGTGCGGAGAACGGCAACATGGGAACATCGGCAACACTCATGGATTTTCTGAAATGGGGAAACGAAAATTATCCCGCCGAGGACAGAATCCTTATAATCTGGGGACAGGGCGGCGGCTGTGTCGGCGGTACTGCATATGACGCGCACTTTAATTATGACAGTCTCACCCCCGGTGAAATCGCATATGCACTTTCAAAAAGCGGTACCGACTATTCAATGGTTGGCTTTGACTCGTGCCTTATGTCCTCACTGGAAACAGCAGCCGCAATTGCACCCTATGCCTCATTTATGACGGCATCGGAGGAAATTCAGCCGTGCAGCTGGGACTATCGGAAGATATTTAACTATATATCCTCAAATCCGACCGCATCGGCGGACAGAATAGGTCAGAAAATATGCGATACATATTACAACAAATGCGTTGACATCGGTCAGGAGGACTCCGTAGCCATGGCTGTTACGGATCTTTCCGAAATAACCGCGCTCACACAGGCATTTGACGGGCTTTCCGGCAGACTCAACACCGTCCCCGACAGTCTTGAGCAATATGAAAGCTTTGCCGCCGCCGTAAAGGACGTGCATATGCTCGGCGGAAAAAGCGAGGACGAGGGATATTCCAACATGTTCGATTTACGGGATTTCGCACAAAAGGTATCGGACAGCGCAGGATACAGCTATTCCGCAATGGAGGATGCCGTAAACAGTGCGGTATCGTACAGACTTAACGGACGTCTCACCTCTTATGCGGGCGGAATAGGGATTTTTTATCCCATACGTCAGAATTCGGACGAGCTTGTAAAATACTTTGACATAACACCGTCAAGAAATTACTCCGACTTTCTAAGAAGCATATGCGCAAGGACAGAAATCAATGACGGACTTCACACCTATAAAACCTCATGGGCATGGTCTGATTATATGAACGAAAAAGGGTATTTCAATTACGGCGCAAAAATCAATAACGGCTGCTATGAGCTGAATATTGTCGGAAACATGAATATTTTAAAAGATGTACGTCTGAATATTTATAAGCTTGATAATGCAAGCGGCAAATATCTGTATCTGTCGGACAGCGGTGCGTATGACGAAAACAGAGATGCCGGAATTTACAAAAGCAAAAATTCGCATACCTGTCTCACCCTGAACGGCAAGGCGGTGACAGCCTACACCGTTGATAAAGGTGACGGCTATGAGCTTTACTCGATACCTGTGTATATAGGAAACGTTCAGGGCAATATACGGGCGGCTCGCATAACCTCGGGCAGAAAGCCTCGTTACAAGGTGTACGGTTTCTGGAAAGGTACAAATGCAGCATACGGCATATCCGACAGAAAAATATCCAAAATTGCGAGAAATGCCGTTATAGAGCCGTTAAGCCGCGAATACGGCGCGGGTGATTACTACAAGGGCAGCAAAATAAGAGTACCGTTTATATTCCTGCACGAGAAAGCACTCCCCGACGGCGAATATAAATTTGAATACGCAATGGAAGACATATACGGAAATATTTCCGCAGCCGATCCCTCGGAAGTCACAGTATCGGGCAAGACTGCGGCGATGAAATAAACACGGAGAAGGTATCATTATGTATACGGAAGAAACAAAAAAACTCATAGGATTTCTGGAAAAAAGTATGGACTGCTTTCATGCGGCGGACAACATTGCCGCAATTTTAGCCCAATCCGGCTTTGAAAGGCTTTATGAAAATAAAAAATGGAGTTTACAGCCGGGAGGAAAATATTTTGTAATGCGGAATTTATCGTCCGTAATTGCATTTAAAATGCCGCAGGGTATTCCGGAGGGAATTATGATAGCGGCTGCACACAGCGATTCTCCCGCGTTTAAGATAAAACCCAATCCCGAAACGGACACGGAGCATCACTACATAAGACTCAACACCGAGGGCTACGGCGGTATGATTGACTATACATGGCTTGACCGTCCGCTTGCGGTTTCCGGCAAATTAGCCGTAAAGACCGATTACGGCATCGAAACAAAGCTGGTTAAGATAGACCGTGATTTACTGCTTATTCCAAGCCTGTGCATACACATGAACGGCGGAGTGAACAAGGGCTACGATTTTAATCATCAGTGTGACTTGCTTCCCTTGTACGGAAGTGAACCTGGCGGATTTCTAAAGGAGGTTGCCGCCGCCGCAAACGTCGCGGCAGATGACATAGCGGGCTACGATTTATTCCTGTATAACCGCGCTCCGGGCAGCATATGGGGAGAAAACAACGAATATTTTTCCTCTGCACGGATTGATGACCTGCAATGCGCATATTCCGCAGTCCGCGGAATAACAGAGGCGGAGGAAACAAACTCGCTGCAAATGGCGGCGATATTTGATAATGAAGAGGTCGGCAACCGTACCAAGCAGGGAGCGGTATCCGACTTTCTGCAAAATACGCTTGAAAGAATATTCCTTAATTTTTCACGCGAGGATTACATGTGTGCAATCGCAAACGGGTTTATGCTTTCCGCCGACAACGGACATGCCGTACACCCGAACATGCCCGAGAAATCCGATCCCACAAACAGACCTTATCCCAACGGAGGAATCGTTATAAAATACAATGCAAACCAGAAATATACCACCGATTCGGTTGCGGAGGCATTGGTAAAGGCGCTCTGTGACAATTCCGATATTCCGTATCAGTGCTTTGCAAACAGGAGCGACCTGGGCGGGGGAACAACGCTCGGTAATTCCTCAAATACAAAGGTGTCACTGAACACCGCCGATATAGGTCTGGCACAGCTTGCCATGCATTCCTCTTACGAAACGGCAGGCGTAAAGGATACATATTATATGATTAAGCTTATGCGTGAATTTTTTAATACGGATATTAAAACGGAAGATGACAGCCGCATAATGATAAACACAAAATCAAAGCTTAAATTCATCTGAAAAAACCAAAAACAGGGATTTGCATATTGCGCAAATCCCTGTTTTTTTAAGATAAAATGAATAACACTTTCTAATCATTTACACTAAAGCTGTATGACGGTGCCTCCGTTACCTCCGGCTGCGGTTCTTCGGTAACCTGCGGCTGCACGACAGGCGCAGTTGTCGGCTGAACAATCGGTGCCGATGTGCGCATCGGCGTCGGTGCAGGTGAAGGAGTCGGAGTCGATGTTGCTTTCGGTGTCGGTACGGCAGTAGGATGCGTACTTGCCGAGGGTTTCGGTGAGGCTGTCGGTGACGGAGACGGTGAATTTAAGTTTAACTCATCCATCAGCTTGCTTCTTTCCGAATCTGTCAGAGTATCCATTGAATTAACCAGATTTATTGACAGCTTATTGGTTGCTTTGTTTATGCGGTCGGCATATTTTGCACTTACACCGCCGTATACATCATTCAATGCGGATACTATATTATTATTCTTATTAAGATAATACCGATACTCGTCATCGGTTTCTGCGTTGCCCTCAATAATTTCAGCAGCCGCCTCATAGACCTTGCTTTTGTTGCGTTCAAGGAATGACAATGCAAGTATATTTCTGCGCTGGGCAAAATCTACAAGTATACCGCAAAGATTTTGCAGCTCGTCTTCTTTACTTTCCGCATTAAGGTATCTGCTGTATGCATCATAAAATCCCAAAACGTCATTATTCACCTTTATAGGGAATGCCGATTTACTTTCTTCCTCACAGTCTTTAATGATTTTATTAATATTATCCTTAAGACTGTCATATATTTCAGTGTTTACCTCACGTCTGAATGTACTGCATATATGCGCAGTTTTATCTTCCTTAAGCTTTTTACCGTTCCCGAGATATTGCTGATAATATGTTTTTTCATAGGATTCGGCATACATTTTGCAGGCTGCAAGCTGCTGCTCATACACGGCATCGGCTGCCTCCTCAAAGGAAGAATATCCGCCGTCCTCCGCTTCGGGGAGAATATCCTCAATTGTTATTTTATCAAGCGCTTCATCAACATCACCGTAATCGGCACAGCCCGAGATCATCAAAAGCATGAAAGCGCAGGATAAACACAGTAAAAGTCGTTTCAATGTGTATTCCTCTTTCCGTTACATTTTTGTGGTATCATCGTCATTATCAAACGGTGAACCGGGAACTGCGGTATCGCTTTTTTCGCCCGCAAGCTCTTCCGTTTTCTGCTCCTTTATCGTCTGCGCAAGCACCTTATTATCTTGCTCAATTTCCTCCTGGGAATCACCGTAGCGGTCATTGTATCCGCCGTAGCCATAACCGTAACCGTAGCCGTAACCATACTTATAACCGTATTTGTAACCGTACTTCTGACCGTAACGTTTACCGCCGTAGCCGTATTTTCTGCCGTACTGCCTCTGGTAAATTCCGTAATTCGCATTATTGGGATCTATATCATTTACAAAAAATCCGAGAAGCTTTGCATCTGCCATTTTCAGCAGTCCGATTGCATGCTCAAGACTTTCATGCGTTGTGTATCCCTCACGCACAACTATAACCATACCGTCCATCAGCTTTGACAGCGCCGACGCATCTGTAACAACCGTTGTCGGCGGAGTATCAACGAAAATGTACTCATATCTTAAAGAAAGCACGTCAATCAAGTCCGTCATCGCCTTTGACGACAGAAGCTCTGCCGGATTGGGCGGTATAGAACCCGATGTGATTAAATCAAGATTGGGACGTACATCACGATACACCACTTCATCAAAGGTTTTCTGCATCGAAAGCACCGTGGAAAGTCCGTCCGTCTTTATAATTCCCAGATACTGATGTATACGCGGTCTTCTCATATCACCGTCTATTACAAGCACTTTCGCGCCGGTCTGCGCAAACGTAATAGCCAGGTTTATACATGATGTGGTTTTACCCTCGCCCTGATTTGCACTTGTAAAGGCAATCTTTTTGCAGCCGGTATCATTTGAACCGGAAACGGAGAATATAATATTGGTACGTGCGGTCTTATATGCCTCCTGTATTACAAAGGAGGTTTTATTATTGATAATTGCCTGCTGGTTCAGCTTAAGCGACTGTTTATGCTCGTCCGTAAGCTTTGCATGCATATTATTAGATTTGGCTGTATCATTTTTTGTTTTTTTGCCGAAACCGAACGGCAGCTTCATTTTCTGTTTTTCAGACATTATACTTACTCCCCCGTAATATTATAAATTATGCAGATTGGGAACTTCTCCGAGAATCGGCAGCTTGTATCTGCTGGTAAGCTCCTCCGAGCTTTTAACACGAGTGTCAAACAGGTTAATCAGGAAAATAATCAGCATAGCAATAACGGCGCCCACACAGAAACCTATTATTCCCCGTTTAAGCGAATGAGTCGACTCAGGTGAATTTGCCTCCTCCGGCACATTTATAAGCTTGACGCTGCCGCCCTCAAAAACGCGGATTATTTCGTCAAATGCATTGTTTATTATGCTTGTACAGATTAAATATGCATCATGAGAATCCGCATTGTGAACACTTATTGTAAGCATATTCGTATTTTCTATATTTTTAATGGTCATTGCTTCCTTGATTTCGGAAAATGAATATTTATTGTCAATATCATCACTGACCTGCTGCAAAAACGGCTTCGACTGCAAAACCTCGATATATGTAGGCATAAGATCCATAACGCTCTTCAGCGCACTGGCATTAACATCCTCCGTTTTCTGTTCCTTCTGCGTATTTATATAAATCGTACCCGATGAGCTGTACTGCGGTACGGATGTAATCTTTGAATACACATATGTACTTCCTCCGACCAGAACCGCCAGTACGGCAATAAGCCACCAGAATGTCAGCATCATATTTATAATGTCAACAAGCGTAAATTTTGTTTCTATTTCCTTGGAAAGAGACTGCTGCCGTTCCGCAGACTCGTTCATTTGTTTATCCATTCAAACAAACCTCCGATGAATTAATTATAATATAATTTAAGTATAACACATTTTTTATGTCATGTCAATTACACATGATTGACAAAGAAAAATCTTTTAAATCCTCAAAAAAAACCATTTTTTATACACATTAAAGCTTTCATTGCAATTCGTGATTGTTTTTCGTACTGCATTTGCTGCAATACCCGTAAAGCTCCAGTCTGTGTCCCGTAACCGTAAAGCCGTCTATTTTTGTCTTATGCACCGGACAGCTTTCCACATACCGCACCTCATGGCAGCCGAGACATACCGCATAGTGTCTGTGGCTCATGCACGCAAGCTCATAATAAATTTCGCTGCCCTTTCCGCACACATCGCGCGTAACAATCGAACATTCCGTAAATTTTTCAAGAATACGGTAGACCGTGGAAAGAGAAATCCGGCTGAGTTTTGAAAATATCATATCCGCACTCATGGGCGAGGGCGCATCGGCAAGAGCATGCAGCACATCAAGACGCTGACGCGTACATTTAAGCCCTTTATCGGAGAGCAGACGCATAATCTCCTCGGTTCTCATGTGCGCCTCCTTTGCGTGACTGCCATAACAATTACAAGCACCGCTACACCCGTCAGCACAATTGTTCCGCCCGGCCGCAGATCGAGATAAAACGATACCGTAAGTCCCGTAACGGTAAAAAACTCGGCAAGTATAACAGATATTGCAAGTGTCTGCCTGTAGCTTTTTGAAAGCATCATTGCAGCGGCGGTCGGCAGCACGATAAGTGATGAAATCATCAGTGCGCCCACCACTCTTGACGCAGCGCTGACCGTAACGGCAGTGAGCAGCATAAGTACAAAATTAATACTCTTTACGGGAACACCGGCAAGCGCTGCCGCCTCCTCGTCAAAGGTTATGAAGAAAAGCTCCTTATACAGCAGCATGGAAACAGCTATTACGATAACACTCAGCCCAACCGTGAGATACAGTTCAAAATCCGACACAGCCACAATCGAACCGAAAAGAAAGCTGTTTATGTTACTTGCTCCGTCACTGATAAATCCAGACAGCACCGCCGTAAGACCTATTCCGGCAGACATAACCGCCGCCGTGGCAATTTCGGGATATTTGCTGAAGCTGCGGCGCATTGCCTCGATTGACAGTACTGCAAGCACCGAAAATATCACCGCACCCAGGATAGGGTTTATATTTATAACCAGTCCGAATGCAATGCCGGCAAGCGCCGAATGTGATGCGGCATCACCGACTGCGCTTAAACGCTTCAGCACTATATTAAGTCCTATGCACGGCGCAATGAACGCTATAAGCACCGCAACGACAAACGCTCTTTGCATAAATGCATACGCAAACATATTATTCATGATGATGCTCCCTCTTTCCCGCAAAAATACGGTTTATTTCTTCAAGCGAAAGATCGGCACGGTTGACAAATTCCTCATAGCCGTGTTCGCAGAATATGAGAAGCTTGTTTGCCGCCTGTACAAGAGTAGGGGTGTCGTGGTTTGTCATCACGATTGTAAGTCCCTGATTGTTCAGCTCGGTTACAAGCTTCATAATGGACTTTACCGACCGTGCATCTACACCTGCGGTCGGTTCGTCCATAAGCAGCAGCTCGGGTTCGCTGATGAGCGCACGCGCTATAAACACGCGCTGCTGCTGTCCGCCCGAAAGCTTGCCTATAAGCCTGTTTTCGTATTCCGCCATACCCACTCTTTCAAGCACACTCTTGACAAGTGAATCGTATTTTTTGCCATAGTGCTTAAAAAGTCCCGTTCTCGGGAAAAGATTTGCCATAACCACCTCGCGCACCGTTGCCGGGAATGCGGAGTTAAATGACAGTGCCTTTTGCGGAACGTATCCCACTCTGCCGCGCACCTCGGAAATGTTTTTTCCGAGCACCTTTATTTCGCCGCGGCTGTACGGCAGCATGCCGAGTATAAGCTTTATAAGCGTTGATTTTCCCGCACCGTTTGAGCCGATTATTCCGAGAAAATCCCCTTTTTCAAGCGAGAAATTCACATTTTTAAGCACCGCCGCATCGGTATATTCAAAATTAAGATTTTTTACGGTCAGTATTTCATTCATATCAGTTAAGCGCCTTCTTCAATACTTCAAGATTTTCTTCCATTACGGTAAAATAGTCCGCACCGCTGTCGTCTCCCTCAAAAGGATTCAGAGAAAGTATTTCGGCACCGGTTTCCTTTGCGACTGCCTCAACGGTTTTTGTTGTTTCAAGCTCCTGCGAGAAAATATATTTTATATTGTTATTCTTTACAAAATCTATTATTTCCGCCATTCTTGCCGGTGACGGCTCACCCTCGCCGGATGCATTTTCTATCGATGTCTGATTAAGATTAAACGCATCGCACAGATACCCGTACGCCGCATGCGCAACCACAACATTTCTGTCCTTAAACGATGCGGCGGCGGTTTTATAGTCATTTATAAGCTTTTCCGTTTTTTCCTTGCAGTCTTTGAAATTTGCATTGTAATAATCTGCATTTTCGGAATCTTTTTCGCAGAAAGCATTTTTTATATTTTCCATTTCATGCAATGCATTCTCGGGATTCAGCCACACATGCGGATCATAATTTTCCGCTGTGTACGGTATGTTATCCGATGCCTCAACAACTTTCAGCGAACTGCTTTTCAGGCTTGAAACGGTCTTTTCCGCCCATGATTCCATGCCCATTCCGCTGTATATGAAAACATCCGCTTCGGACAGCTTTGCCATGTCGGAGGTTTTCGGCTCGTAATCATGCGGTTCGGATGATGACGGGCACATGGAATACACATCAATACGGTCGCCGCCTATCAGCTTTGCAAAGTCATACATCGCATAAAATGATGTATATACGCAAAGCTTAGAACTCTTTTCGGTTGCATTTCCCCTGCCTGTTCCGCAGCCCGAAAGCAGCATCATTGCAGAAAGTATAAATAAAGTAAGTTTTTTCATAAAAAGTCTCCGTTCCGTAATTTATTTTGCATCATACCAGCTGTGTCCCTGTGCCATATCCACAACCAGCGGCACATCAAGCTTTACCGCGTTTTCCATTTCCTCTTTCAGTATTCTTCTTACCGCGTCTATCTCATCATTATGTGCCTCGACAATCAGCTCGTCATGCACCTGCAAGAGCAGCCGCGATTTAAGCTTTTCGCGCACAAGCCGCGAATCCACCTTAACCATTGCAAGCTTTATTATATCCGCGGCACTGCCCTGAATAGGTGTATTCATCGCCGCTCTTTCCCCGAACTGACGCACATTGTAATTCTGTGATTTAAGTTCGGGAATATAGCGGATTCGGTTCATCATGGTTGTGACATATCCCTTTTCCTTTGCTTCCTTTTTGACGTTTTCCATATATTCACGCACACCGTGATATTTGGCGAGATAGCTTTCTATATACTGTTTAGCCTCCTTAACGCTGACACCGATGTCCTGCGAAAGGCTGAACTCCCCTATTCCGTACACAATTCCGAAATTTACCGCTTTTGCACTGCTTCTCTGCTCTTTTGTGACTTGGTCTGCCGGTATTCCGAGTACCTGTGACGCGGTAACGGCATGAATATCCTCATTGTTTTTAAAAGCGTTTATCATTGTTTCGTCCTTTGCCATATGCGCAAGAACACGCAGCTCAATCTGCGAATAGTCCGCATCGACAAGCGTATAGCCATCCTCGGCAATGAACATGCGCCGTATTTCACGCCCCAGCTCCGTACGTGTGGGAATATTCTGCATATTCGGCTCCGTTGAGCTTATACGTCCCGTTACCGTGACTGTCTGGTTGAAATTTGAATGTATACGTTTTGTCACGGGATTTATAACGGCGCTCAGTCCGTCGCAGTATGTGCTTTTAAGCTTTGCATACTGACGGTATTTTAAAATAAACGTTACTATCGGGTGCTTGTCCTTGATTTTTTCGAGCGCGTCCGCATTTGTGGAATATCCCGTTTTTGTCTTTTTTGCAGGCTTCAGCTCCAGCTTTTCAAACAATACCGTTCCGAGCTGTTTCGGGGAATTTATATTAAACTCCTCGCCCGACAGCATGTATATTTCTTTTGTGAGTGCGTCAAGCTTAGCGCTCAGAACTGCCGAAAACTTTTCAAGCTCCGTCTTATCCACCGTGAAGCCGTTTATCTGCATATGAGCAAGAACGCTTATGAGCGGCAGCTCTATTTCGTAATACAGATACTCCTGATTATTTTCCTTTATTTTATCTGCAAGAAGCTCCTTTAACACACCCAATGCCGCCGCATGCTTTGCCGCGGTTTCGTCCGACATATCGTCATCAATAAGAGACAGCTGCTTTTCCTCGCCCTGCGGCAGCTCAACTCCCATAAAGCCCTCGCAAAGTCCCTCAAGCGAAAAATCATTGCGCGACGGATTGAGCAGATATGCCGCTATCGACGCGTCAAACGCAACACCCTTTATGTCCGCCGTACCGGCAAGCTTTACGATTGCGTCCTTTATTCCGCAGACGTTTTTCTTTACATTTTCATTTTCAAGAAACGGCTTTGCCGCCTTTACAAGCGCATCGCCGAAAAGCGACGGTGCGGTACAGTATGCATTGTTTCCGCTTGCAAATGCCATTCCCGAAAGACAGTCTCCCGAAAAATACGGTATAAAAGACACCTCACCCGTTACGGTGTCAAGCGTCCGGGCAAGCTTTTCGGGCGTATCTATGACGGAAACCGTCATATTTTCAAAAATATCCTCCCTCACCTGCACCGCGGAATTTTCGGGCGGAGTAAGGTTAAGCTTTTTTATAACGCTGTTTAATTCCAGACGCTTCAATATTGAATAAAGCTCGCCCGATTCATCTGAAAAGCCGCCGAATACACAGTCCTCAATGCTGAATTCAATAGGAACATTTACGTTTATTTCCGACAGCGTTTTTGACAGAAATGCCATATCTCTGCCGTTTATAAGCTTTTCAAGCATTTTGCCCTTAATGCCTGTACTTTCAAGATTATCATATATATATTCTATACTGTGATGCTGTTCTATAAGACTCACCGCAGTCTTTTCGCCTATCCCTTTCACGCCCGGGATATTATCGGACGGATCGCCCATAAGCGCCTTGACGTCAATAAATTCGCGCGGTGTTACATGATACCTTTCCTTTACGGCAGCCTCGTCATACACGGTTGTCTCATTTCTGCCCATTTTCGTCACGGTCAGAATGATTCGCGTGTTTTTATCGGCAAGCTGCAAATCGTCCTTATCGCCCGTTGCAATATAGCAGTCAACATCATTCCTGCCGCATATACGCGAAACTGTACCTATTATATCGTCCGCCTCATAACCTTCAAGCTCCAGCAGAGTGACATTCATTGCACGCAGAATTTCCTTTGCATACGGCATTTGCCGCGCAAGCTCGTCCGGCATTGGGTGGCGCTGCGCTTTGTATCCGTCATACATTTTATGGCGGAAAGTCGGCGCTTTAAGGTCGAATGCCGCACAAAGATAGTCCGGCTTCTGTTCGTTTATAAGCTTTATAAGCATATTCATAAATCCGTACACCGCATTCGTGGGCATGCCATCCGATGCGGACAGCGCACGCACTCCGTAATACGCACGGTTTATTATACTGTTTGAATCAAGTATCAGCAGCTTTTTCACAATATCCTCCTAAGTGATTAACAAAAACTCTAAATGCAAATTATTTGCATTTAAAATATTTTACCGTATAATGTTTATTTTGTCAAGCATTTGTTAATATTTTATTCATAAAATAAATAAAACTTGTTTACATCTAATTCATACCAGTGACAAATATATGTTGTATAGTATAAGCATAGTCAGTAAAGACACAAAATAAACATAAATAATTATTGAAATTAGGAGATGAGGGATTATGAAAAAATATCCGTACACAGATTCCACTGACTTAATTATATATGATAACAAAGAGAAAAAGGCTAAAAAGCCAAAGACATGGTTGGTAGCTATGACTTCCGCACTTGCCGCAAGCGTATTTACCGCAGCGGTATTCGGAACGGGAACGTACTACATGTATAAAGACAGCAAGCCCCCCGTAACACAGCAGGCATCGGCACCGACATCAACGGGCAGCAGTGACAGCGCTCAGACAATAACGTACGCAAACGGCAAACAGGTTCTCACCATTCAGCAGATTGCGGCTCAGGTAGGGCCGAGCGTAGTCGGAGTTATAAACAAGACAACGGTTCAGTCACAGAAATATTACGATCCGTTCAGCGGCAGATACTATTATTATTCCGATCCGTCAAAATCCTCGGACGAGACGGTTGAACAGGGCAGCGGCTCCGGAATAATCATAAGCACCGACGGCTATATTGTAACAAATCAGCACGTTATTGACGGCGCTACAGAGATTTCGGTAATCCTTAACACGGGTGATGAAATCGGAGCAAAGCTTGTAGGTCAGGACACAAAAACCGACCTTGCGGTTCTTAAGATAGATACAGACCAGACTCTTACCGCCGCAACGCTCGGTGATTCGACACAGACACAGGTCGGTGAACTGGCAGTTGCAATCGGTAACCCGATGGGACAGGAATTTTCCGGTTCGGTTACGGCAGGTATAATCAGCGCCGTAAACAGAACGATGACTATAGATAACAGAACTTACAATCTGCTGCAGACAGATGCGGCAATCAACTCGGGTAACTCGGGCGGTGCTCTTATAAACCAGTACGGCGAAGTAATCGGTATCAACTCGGTTAAGCTTTCGCAGTCGGGTGTAGAGGGCATGGGATTTGCAATCGCAATTTCCGAGGCTAAGCCTATAATTGACGACCTTATCGCCTCAGGCTATGTAACAGGCAGACCGCTTGTAGGCATAGGCATACAGGAAACAAGATACGGTCTGTTCATAGGAAGCGTGCAGGAGGGCAGCGGTGCTGCCGAGGCAGGCTTGCAGGTAGGCGACATGATTCTTGAAGTGGACGGTCAGAAGGCATCTTCATCATCGGAGGTCAACGAAATCCGTGATAAGAAAAAGCCGGGCGAGTATCTGAAATTCAAGATTTTGCGTGACGGCGAGACAAAGGAAATAGACGTTCGTCTTACAGAAAATGCTGACAAAGCCGACGCAAACAAATAATTAACTACGCTATTCAGTTTTAATTGAGTTGACTGTTGTAACAGGCAGTCAATACCATCCTTTTTTTCATATGCCCTTGCCCTCGAGAGAGGGTGAGGGTTCCCCCAAATATTCGGAGGAAACCGGGTAAGTTTCTTCCTTATTATATAGGAGATGCTGCACAGCGCGGCATCTCCCTTTGTTTTGTCCGAATATATAACGAAAAAAATCCTTGGTAATCAATAAAAAAATTTCATCTTAAGAAAGTTGTGACGCAGCTTAAAAACTCAGTAACACTATTGTAACATTTCAAATGCACCGAAATGCGATGAACCGCTATTTGCATATCGGAGTAAAAATTGCCCACAGCATATTGTGGTCGGGAGATGAATTATGTAAATCAGTCTTGGGAATAACTGTAAATATTACATTGGATTTTCTGTAACATTTCGTCATAATTTCGCGAATATTACACTTTCATTACTAAATTCTTAAGAAGTTCTTAAGAAAATTTTAAACAATGTAAGAAATTTTCGCAAAAACCCTTGACAATCAATACTTTTTCTGTTACAATACAGACAATGCATTTCGATTGGTGTATTTTTACTGACAAAAAAAACAAAATAGAAAATAGGGTAACGGTCTTTAGGAGCAGATGATGAATGTTCAAAAAACATCTGCCAAATAAAAAGGAGAGAATAAAATCTTGAATAATAAAATAAAGAAGATTATCTTATCTGTTCTTGCTGTAACCGCAGTAACTACAACGACAGCTTTAGCTGCCGATTTGAGCGGATGGGCGGTCTCGGAATATCAGTCAGCCAACGAAGCGGGACTAATTTCATATTCAATCGTTTCAAACGATATGAAGGATAATATAACAAGACAGGAATTCTGCGAGCTGGCAGTCAACCTGTACAAAAAGCTTTCAAACGAAACCGAGCTTATAGAGCCTGCAGTTTCTCCGTTTACAGATACGGATAACATGGCTGTGTCGCAGGCATACTGCTACGGTATAGTATCGGGAACGGATGAGGGCAAATTCACGCCGGACAGACTGGTAACGCGTGAAGAAATGGCAAAAATGCTTGTAAGCACACTTACGGCGGGCGAAGCTGAATTTGCTTTGTCGGACGGAAGTGACTCATATGTAATAGACAGTTTTGAGGACGGTGCAAACGTAAGCAAATGGGCAAAAAGCTCCGTAATCACTGCTTTAAATTATTCGCTTATGAACGGCGTTGACGAATACAGCTTCAAGCCGGAAAAAGCAACAACAAGAGAACAGGCGATAGCAAGTATCAACCGTTCTTACGAAAAATTCTGCAACGGCGGATATTCACTCAGCCTGCCGCAGATAATACTGCCGAATGACGGTTCGGAAATCGAACAGGGACCTTTCACGGTAGAATGGACAGAAACAGACGGTGCCGTAAATTACCGCGTTCTTATTAAGGACAGCGATGCCCGACCCGTTATCTGGGAGGATGTTGACACAACATCAACAACCATAGATGCGGCATGGCTTGCCGCAAACAAAAATTATTCGATTATTGTAGGCGCAATAATGCCGGACGGCAGCGAATGCTACAGTGTGCCTGTTGATTTTACTTACAAAGCGGCAAAATCGGATAAGATAACAAATACATATGTTGCATCAAACCCCAAGGGACAGGCGCTTATAGACGAAGCGGCAAAATATCTCGGAGTACCTTATGTATGGGGCGGAACAACGCCGAACGGCTTTGACTGCTCGGGATTTATGCAGTATGTATGCGCAAAGAACGGTATATCGTTAAGCCGCGTTGCTGACGATCAGCTGCACAAAAACGGAACATACGTATCAAGAGATCAGCTTGAACCGGGCGATTTGGTATTCTTCGGCTCGGGTGATTACGCAAGCCACGTAGGTATGTATGTGGGTGACGGCATGATGATTCATGCACCGTCAACAGGAAAGAGCATTATGTATACCGATATAACATCGGGATATTATACATCAAGATATATAGGTGCAAAAAGGGTATATTAAAATAAAGGAGCTGATTTTAGCTCCTTTATTTTAATTCTCTCTTTTTGCTCTTTCCCGTTCCGCTTTTGAAAACACACAGCCGCAGTAATCCTGTCTGTACAGTCCGTACCGTTCCGACAGCTCGCACGAGCGCTTATACCCGTTTTTCTTTTTAAAATCGGAAAACAGATACTTAACACCGTATTTTTTTGCCAGTCTCTCCCCTATTTCATTAAGCTTCTGCGCATTCTTGTGAGGACTTATCGAAAGCGTGGTGGTAAAGTAATCGTAACCCCCGTCTGCCGCTGCCGCCGCACTCTTTTCAAGGCGCATTTCATAGCACTTAAAGCAGCGTTCGCCGCCCTCCGGCAGCTGCTCCATGCCTTTTGCCATATCAAAAAAACGCCTGCTGTCATATTCGCCCTGCAAAAACTCTATTCTGCCCTCGTGCGGCATTTCGGAAATCAGCCGTTTTACCTCCTCCGCACGATATACAAACTCACTTTCCGGCGATATATTCGGGTTATAGAAAAACAGGGTTATATCAAAATAAGTGTTCAGATACTCCAGCACGTAGCTCGAACACGGCGCACAGCAGCCGTGCAGCAGAAGCCGCGGCTTTTTTTCATCAGCCGAAAGTTTTTTTATCTCATCATCAAGCATTATCTGGTAATTTTTTTTCACCGTCAACAAAATCACTCCCTATTATATGCTTTATTTTAACACACACCAACAATATATTCAATAATTATTGCAAAATTGTAATTATTATAGTATAATAATTAGGGTATTTATGTAAAACGAAAGGAACTGCTTTTATGAGAAAGTTATTGGCTGTATGGGCAGGCAAGCTTGTTACGCTTGTGGGAAAGATTATAGGGAAAAAATCCTCCTCGGCACCGGGAAAGCTTGCGCTTAAAATATGTCCCGATATTGTTAAGGGACTTAATAAATGTGTATCAAAGAAAGTGATTGTCACGTGCGGCACAAACGGCAAAACCACCACAAACAACCTTATGTGCAGCGCACTTGAGGCAAAGGGCTTTACCGTACTGTGCAACAGACTCGGGGCAAACATGCTAAACGGCATTGCAACCGCGTACCTGCAGCAGGCGGATATTTGGGGCAGACTCAAAGTCGATTATGCATGTCTTGAAATTGACGAGGCATATACTCCGATTGTGTTTGAGTATGTCAAACCCGATGTAATGATTATAACAAACCTTTTCCGCGACCAGCTTGACCGCTACGGAGAAATAGACATAACGGCGGATATAATAAAGCGTGCAATCAAAAAAGCGCCAGGAGTGCAGCTGATATTAAACGGCGACGATCCGCTCTGTGCGCAGTTCGGCACTGCCGAAAACGTCAATGCAAAATATTTCGGAATTTCGCAAAAGGTTCTGCCGCAGCTTGACGATACAAAAGAGGGCCGTTTCTGCCCGATATGCGGTGAGGAACAGGAATACAGCTACTATCACTACAGTCAGCTCGGAGACTACCGCTGTCCGCACTGCGGCTTTAAGCGTCCGCATATTGATTTTGACGTTAAGGACGTAAATCTCGGAGTACCCATGAGCTTTGCCGTAAACGGTCAGCACATGACAATAAATTACCGCGGATTTTACAACATTTACAACCTTATTGCGGTTTACGGAGCGCTTACCGCAATCGGCGAGGACGTGACGGATTTTGCCGGACTTCTCGCAGACTACAAGCCGCAGATAGGCAGAATGCAGGAATTTCCGTTTAAAAAGCCGGTTATTCTGAGTCTTTCCAAAAACCCGGCAGGCTTTAACCAGGCAATTGCCGCCGTGAATACGGACAAGCGCAAAAAAGACGTTATAATAGCAATAAACGATAAGGCAAATGACGGACGCGATGTTTCATGGCTGTGGGATGTTGATTTCGACAAAATCAAGGACGAAAACCTTAATACGCTCACCACAACGGGAATACGTCTGTGGGATATAAGCTTACGATTCAAGTATGCCGACATAAAAGCGGATTTGATGACGTATGACATGGCTGAAGCCGTGACAAAGGCACTCGGCACCGATTCCGAGGTTATATATATACTCGTGAATTACACGGCTCTGTACCCCACCGAGAGCGTGCTTAAAGAGCTTCTGAAAAAGTACGGCGAAGAAAGGAACGGTTAAAACATGGCTGATATGAAAATTAAAATTCTGCACCTATATCCCGATTTGCTTAACCTCTACGGCGACAAGGGCAATATAGAATGTATGCGCAAGCGTCTCGAATGGCGCGGAATCGATGCGGAGGTGGTGCAGTATACCTGCGAAAGCACGGGGTTTGACCTTTCGGATACCGATATAGTATTTCTTGGGGGCGGCAGCGACCGCGAACAGAAAATAGTATGCGAGCGTTTACTTGAACACAGAGAAGCATTGTCGGAATATGTCGAAAACGGTGGCTCACTTGCTGCGGTATGCGGCGGCTATCAGCTGCTCGGCAAATATTACAAGCTTGAAAACGAGACAATAGAAGGTCTGGGCATTCTCGATATTTACACCGTACAGGGCAAAAAACGTCTTATAGGAAATATTATTCTTGAAGCCGATTTTATAAATCAGAAAATAGTCGGCTTTGAAAATCACGGCGGCAGAACGTATATAGGCACTCACAAGCCGCTCGGAAAGGTGATTTACGGAAACGGAAACTCCGATGGCTGCGGTCATGAGGGAGTTGTGTATAAAAATGTGGTCGCAACGTATCTGCACGGACCGCTGTTCCCCAAAAATCCGCAGCTGTGCGACTATGTTCTCACAAATGCACTGAAGAAAAAATATCCCGGCTTTACAGAGCTTTCCCCGCTCGGAGACGAGCTGGAAAACACGGCAAACAATTACATTGTCAAGCGCTTTGAAAAGTAAACTTTTTTTTAACATTGCCGCATTTTTATTGACATTTTTGCATGCACTGATAAAATGTAGATATGTTTAAGGATTGGAGATTTTTTTATGAAGGCAAATCTTAGAGACAGCTTGCAGAGCTTCATAAAAACTAAATACAGACGTCCCGTGCTTATTGCGGTTATTATAATAATTGCCGCAGCGGCGATTACGGCGGCAATTGTCTCGGCAGGCGGAGACCACGAAACAAAGCAGAGACTTTTTAAGGTGTCGGAAAACGGCGAAAAGGAAAAAGACGGCATTATACTTGACTGGAGCGAGGAATCGGTATGGCTTTCCGATAACGGGACGGCATCAAAAAAGCTTAACGCCCGTCTTAAAGAAGGTGAACTTACCGGGGCAAAGCTCACATTTTCCTCGGACGACACCGACATTGCCGAGGTCGACAACGACGGAAACATAACCGCAAAATCACCCGGCACAGCAGTTATTACCGTAACCGCGCAAAACGGCTCACAAAAAGCGGAAAATGACGCAACGCTTCATGTTATGCAGCACGTAAAGGGATTATATCTCCCGAAAACGACAATAACCCTGCACATGGGCAGTACGGGTGAGCTTCTTGAATACAGAATAACACCCGATAACGCTTCGGATAAAACCGTAAAATGGACAAGCAAGGACGAGAAAATCGCCACGGTGGACAGTGACGGTCATGTCCGGCCGGCAGGACTGGGAATGACCGAAGTAACGGCAACCGCCGCTGACGGCGGCTTTGAAAGAAAATGTTATGTCACGGTGGTTAATTACTCGGCAGATGTTGACAGCGTTACAATAGAGAACGAGTATAAAAACGATGCATATCTTCTTGCCGGAGAAACCTTAAAGGCTATAGCCTCCGTTTCACCGGCAAACGCAAGAAACAAGCAGCTTAAATGGGAAAGCTCGGACAGCAATGTTGCCGTTGTGAGCAAATCGGGCAAAATCACCGCTCTTTCCCCCGGAAAAGCTGTTATTACCGCACTTGCCGCAAACGGTGTACAGGACGTTTTATACCTTACGGTACAGCCTGCCGCAGTGCAGTCATCATCATATGCAAACAATACAACGGTGACAAACGGTTCAGTAACATACACACCGTATGACATATCGCTGTCGGAGCTTGTGGATATACAAATGGGACTTAATCCCCCCCCCAAGTATGACGGTGCAACAAAGCTTGCCTCACGCGAGCAGACACAGGAATACATGGATCCGAACAGCTACTGCACAGGCGCATATAAATATCAGTTCCTTGATTTATCGTATTCAAACGGCATAAGCGAGGCTGCGCTTAATTCCTTCCTTGCCGATAAGGGTGTAATGCGCGGTCATGCCGCAGACTTCATCGAAGCCGCACGGACATACAATGTTTCCGAAATATACCTGGCGGCGCATGCCTGCCTTGAAACAGGCAACGGCACATCGGCGCTGTCACGCGGTATAGAGGTAAACGGACAGACAGTATACAACATGTTCGGAATAGGCGCATATGACAACAGCGCCGAATATTCGGGTTCGCGCCGTGCATATGATTTGGGCTGGACTTCCGTTTCGGCGGCAATAAAGGGCGGTGCGAAATGGATAAGCGAGCATTATATAAATTCATCGGAATGCAGACAGAACACGCTGTATAAAATGCTGTGGAATCCCGGAAATCCCGGTAAGCATCAGTATGCAACGGATATAGGCTGGGCAGCGCATCAGGGCGTGAATATAGAAAAAATATTCCGTATGTTCCCCGAAGCCGTAAAAGCGTATGACGTACCTGTTTATACGGATACTGTTCCGCCGCAGATACAGACCGACTGAAACGGAGACTGATTTATATGAAACAAAGGATTTTAAATATTTTAATGAGCAGACGCGGATATGTTTCCGGCGAAAAGATGAGCGAGGAGCTTAATATTTCACGCGCGGCAATATGGAAACACATTAAAAGTCTCAGAAATGACGGATATGAAATAGAATCCGTCACAAACAAAGGCTATCACCTTGTTTCCGCACCGGATATGCTTGACGGGAATAAAATCTCCTCCCGTCTCACCACGGAATTTACGGGCAGGCAGCTTGTGATTTTTGATGAAACCGATTCCACCAATCTGCAGGCAAAGCAGCACAGCGCATATCCGAACGGCACGACATTCATTGCCGACCGTCAGAGTGTCGGACGCGGCCGTCTCGGACGGCAATGGGATTCCCCAAAAGGCACGGGGATATGGCTTACCATACTTCTCAAGCCCGAAATAACATTGTCGGACGTTTCGCAGATAACGCTTGCCGCAGGACTTGCCGTATGCCGCGCGATAGGCATCGGCGCAAAAATCAAATGGCCGAACGATATAGTGATAGGCTCGAAAAAGGTTTGCGGCATACTGACGGAAATGTCCGCGGAAACGGACAGGGTGAATTATGTTGTGTGCGGCATAGGGGTTAACGTAAACAATGAAAGCTTTCCCGAAGAGCTTAATTCGGCAACCTCGATGTGCATCGAGGGAAAGAAAAAATACGAACGCAATATAATTATCGCACGCATATTAAACGAATTTGAAAAGGCATACACCGAATTTTTAAACGGCGGCTTTGCGGCAATATCCGACGAATACAAAAACCACTGCGTAACTCTCGGCAGAACCGTTCAGGTAACCTTCAAAAACCGCACCGTTACGGGTACGGCAAAGGACATAACCGAAAACGGTGCGCTTACGGTTGAAACCGCGGACGGCGATATTTCCGTAAACTCCGGCGAAGTGAGCGTGCGCGGTATATACGGATATATTTAATTTTTATGAACAAAATGTAAATTGTTAGCACTCGGCGCTGCTGAGTGCTAATTTTGTATTGACAAAATTCGGTTTTGGTATTATATTAGTAATATACGGTGCATACGGCACCGATTAATACAAGTAATGGGAGTGTTTGTTATGGCAAAGGGTAATATTTCGGTTGATTCCGAAAATCTGTTTCCTATAATAAAAAAATGGTTATATTCAGATAAGGATATATTTTTAAGAGAGCTTGTTTCGAACGGCTGCGATGCGGTTACAAAGCTAAAAAAGCTCGCAGGCATAGGTGAAGCAAAAATCGAGGACGATCCGCAATTCAGGGTTACGGTATCTGTTTTCAAAAAGGCAAAGAAGCTTGTTATAAGCGACAACGGTATCGGTATGACGGCGGAGGAAATTGACAAGTACATTAATCAGATTGCATTCTCGGGTGCGTCCGACTTCCTTTCAAAGTACAAGGACGAGGAGGACAAGGGTGCGCAGATTATCGGTCATTTCGGGCTCGGATTTTACAGTGCATTCATGGTTGCCGACAGTGTTGAGATTGATTCGCTTTCCTACCGCGAGGGCGCAAAAGCCGCAAAATGGGTATGCGACGGTACAATGGAATATGATATGAGTGACGGCGAAAGAACACAGCGCGGTACTACGATTACGCTTAACATCGCCGAAGATTCAACGGAATTTCTTGAAGAATATAAAATCCGTGAGATTCTGCACAAGTACTGTTCATTCCTGCCGACGGAGATTTATCTTGAGGACGCCGAAGCGGAAGTAAAACCGCCCGAAAAGGACGAAAACGGCAACGAAAAAGCGCCCGAGGCTCCGAAGCCCATCAACACGACGACTCCGCTCTGGATGAAAAAGCCGTCGGAGTGTACCGATGATGAATACAAGGAATTTTACCGCAATGTATTCATGGACTTTAACGAACCGCTGTTCTGGATTCATCTTAATGTTGATTATCCGTTCAACCTCAAGGGAATACTTTATTTTCCGAAAATCAATCATGAATTTGCTGGGGTTGAAGGTCAGATTAAGCTGTATAACAACCAGGTATTCGTTGCGGACAACGTAAAAGAGGTTATTCCCGAATTTCTTATGCTGTTAAAGGGAGTTATTGACTGCCCCGATTTGCCGCTTAATGTTTCGCGAAGCTTTTTGCAGAATGACGGTTATGTAAAGAAAATTTCAAATCATATAACAAAGAAGGTTGCCGACAAGCTTAAATCGCTTTATACCGATGACAGAGACAGCTACAACAAATATTGGGACGATATAAACGTATTCATCAAATACGGCTGTTTAAGAGATGAAAAGTTCTATGAAAAGGTAAAGGATATTATTATCTACAAAAATCTTGACGGCAGGTACATTACGCTTGACGAATATCTTGACGGCAAGGAAAAGAAAGATGTATACTATGTAAGCGACGAAAAGCAGCAGTCACAGTACATCAATATGTTTAAGGAGCAGGGGCTTGACGCTCTGATACTCCCGACAATGATGGATACGCACTTCATATCGTTTGTTGAAATGAAGCAGGAGGGTGTTAAGTTCCACCGCATAGACTCGGCGCTTTCCGACACGGCGGAGGACGGCGAAAAGGACGAGGAAAAGGATAAAGAGCTTATTGAAAAATTCAAGGCTGAGATTAATGATGACAGCCTTGAAATAGAAGTAAAGGCGCTCAAAAACAAGGAAATTCCGGCCGTTATACTTCTGGACGAGCAGTCACGGAGAATGCAGGAGATGTACCGTTCATACGGTCAGCAGATGGCAGGCATGGCAGGAATGTTCCAGGACAAGTACACGCTTGTGCTTAACTCCGCAAATGAGCTTATAGAAAAGCTCGATTCGCTTAATGACGAGGACGCAAAGCTGCTTATAGACCATGTTTACGACCTGGCAAAAATCAGTCACAGTCCGCTCACGGGTGAGCAGATGACAAAGTTTATAGAGCGCTCAAACAAATTGTTGGAAAAACTCTTTTAATCAATAAAATGGGATGTTAAAAAAGTTAAGGCTGTTTAAAAAGTCAATTGACTTTTTAAACAGCCCTTTTTTACTTTTATCCTCCCATCGAACAAATTTTAATTTTCGGCATATTATATAATGTTCAGTTAATTTCTGACGAAACCGCACAGACTGCGGAATTTTTCCAAATGACGGGAGGAAGGGAGCAAAATGTTTGAAACAATATCGGTCATAGGCGGCGACATGCGTCAGCTGACGTTAGCCGATGAGCTGCGCCGTGAGGGTTACAGAATACTGCTTTACGGCTTTGATGAAAGCATGCCGGAAACAGCGGATTGTCTTGAATGTTCCCTGGATGCGGACATTGTAATACTTCCGGTGCCGGTAAGCTTTGACGGAGAAACCATAAATATGCCGTTCGGAAAAGATAAGCTTACAATAGATACGTTTATGGAAAAGATAAACCCGTCCTCGCTTGTTTTCGGCGGACGGATAACAAAAAACATAGCCGACGCACTGACAAAGCGCCGGATAGCATTCAGAGATTATATGCAGCGCGAGGAGCTTGCGGTACGAAATGCGGTGCCTACGGCGGAGGGCGCTATTGAGATAGCAATAGCGGAAACACCGATAACACTGCACGGGAGCAAATGTCTGGTGCTGGGATACGGAAAAGTCGGAAAGATATTGTCGGGAATGTTGTCCGGAATGGGAGCACAGACATATGTCGAAGCGCGCAAATATGCCGATCTGGCAATGATAGAGGGGCATGGCTGCGAATCACTGCCGCTGTGCGAGCTGAAAAATCGTATAAATGAATTTGACGTAATCTTCAATACGGTGCCTGCAATGATACTTCCTGCCGAAATTCTTAAAAATATACAGAAAAATGCGCTCGTTATCGATCTCGCGTCCAAACCGGGCGGAGTCGATTTTTCGGCAGCAAAGGCGCTGGGTATCAAGGTAATATGGGCATTGTCACTGCCGGGAAAGGTAGCGCCGGTAACGTCCGGAAAGATAATAAAGGATACAATAATGAATATCATGACCGAACTGGGGGTGTAAAAAAATGGATTTATCGGATAAAACCATAGGCTTTGCCATGTGCGGTTCGTTCTGTACCTTCAAAAGTGCGGTCAAGGCGCTGTCTGCGCTGTCCGGGACGGGGGCGGATATTTTGCCGATAATGAGCGAAATGTCATACAATACGGATACACGCTTCGGAAAAGCCTGTGATTTCATAGAGCAGATTGAGTCAATCACGGGAAACAAGGTGGTAAACACCGTTAAAGCAGCCGAACCGATAGGCCCCAAAGGCTTGCTTGATTTGCTTGTAATACTGCCGTGTACGGGAAACACGCTTGCCAAAATAGCAAACGGAATAGCCGACACATCGGTAACAATGGCGGTAAAAGCGCATTTGAGAAATCAAAAGCCTGTACTTATAGCAGTATCCACGAATGACGGTTTGGGCTGTGCCGCAAAGAACATCGGTACGCTTTTAAACTGCAAGGGAATATATTTTCTTCCCTTTTCGCAGGATGACTGCATTAAAAAGCCAAACTCACTTGTAGCCGACTTCACAAAGCTTAACGAAGCATGCGAGGCGGCGCTTCATGGCAGACAATTACAGCCTGTACTGTGCTGTTGACATAGATGCACAAAAGTTATTAAGGGAGACTGCCGCGGCAGTCTCCCTTATTGTAATCCTAATTGCAGTGCTGCCTTCTTGACTCCGATTTCATCGGACAGCTTTAATGCTTCTTCTTTGAATTCTTTGCTGTACTTTGACATTTTCTTTCCCTCTTCCTGATTTATTATATCAGATTTTTGGGTGTTTGTCGACTCTATTTATATTATACCACTCCATATTACAAAATGCCGTATTTTTCAATAGCCAAAGCGCAAATTTTAATGACAAAACGGTACAGAACACATGAACGCACTGTACCTTTTTATCATTCCCCTGCCGAATTATCCGCATGACACAAGAATAATTGCAATAATACTTCCCGATATTGCAATTATCTTTTTTGTGCCGAACCGTTCTTTAAAAATCACTCCCGACATCAAAGCCGATGCAATCAGGCAGCCGCCGTTGACACACGGAAAAAAGACAACCCCCGAAAGCACACCGGACAGGTAAAGATTAAGCTTATTTGCCCCGGCAACGCAAACCGATAAAAGCATAGTATATACGGCATATTTTGCGGAATATCCGTTCGATTTGCCTTTACTCGTTACAATTCCGAGACAAGACAGAAAAAACATAAATGCAAATGCGAAAAATAAATATTCATCCATATTCCATTGTGAATAACTGTTCCTTACGATTTTTTGCAGCACCCCTACTCCGCCCGAGCTAAGCATTGCCAGACACGCAGGAGCAATCCATTTATATTCTTTTGTTTTTTCCTTTTTATACCCCGCTGTCACGGTACACGCAGTCAACAGCAATATTCCGATGATTTTTAACAGCGTCACCGTCTCTTTAAAAAATATTGCGGCAAAAATTGTCGGAATAATAAATCCGCATGAATATATGAGCGAGCATATCGATACCGCTCCGTCTTTGACAGCCGCTATATAAAACACCTGCGAAAACAGCGTGCATAAGCCGTACAAAAATGACAGAACAAAAAATATCGTGTTTTTTTCTCCCGAAAACCGTCCTCCGGCAGTCAGTCCGAATACAACACACCCCAACAGCGATGTTACCGTATTCAATTTCATGCAATCGGTCACATTTGAGAAATAATTATTGCCGAGCTTTGATATTATGTTTTTTCCTGTCCCCAAAGCCACCGACAAAAATGTTAATATGTACTCCATTATACATCACCGTTTATTATTTTCTTCATTCTGCCGCTTAAAATGCAGCGCGTATCATCATCTGTCAGGCTGAATCTGTTTCCGTCATTCGGGGTTGAGAGATAATTCCATACACAATACGGAATATCCCATTCCCGAAGAATTTTTATCATATCCGCCATCCAGTTTTCCCTCGATTCCATATCGCAGTGTCTGATTGTTCCGAATTCTCCGCACCAAAGTATTTTATTCGGATATTTTTCAATAAAACGCTTTGCTCCCTCCATACTTTTCCGCAAAAATTCAATATCGATTTTGTCAAATTCACGATATGGATTTTCCGCGCCTGCCGTAACACGGTAAAAATCCCTGTACCGTTCAATATCATCACTCGGATAACGCATTTTTCTGTTGTAAAACATACATGACGCCTGCAAAACACCTTGCTGATGCGTAAATTCAAACGGATTATAATTGTGGAAGGTGTAGAGAATGTTGTCATCATCATAAACGCGCAAATCTTCCAGCTGCTGTGCGGAATTCCAGCATCTGCTGCCGATAATTATTTTACGCTCATGATTTTTTCTTCTGATTTCCCTTACGGTTTTTTCAGCCAAATCGTTCCACAAATCCGCGTCAATATCTCTGACCTCATTCAGAAGCTCAAACATGACATCTCCGCAATCCGCGTAATCATCCTCCAGCCTTAACCATAATGCAATAAATCTGTTTTTCAGTTCATCGGAATCGAACAGTGTGACATCTTCTTCTATATCGCAGTAATTGCCTATCGCCTTATGCAGATTGAGAACCACTTTTAAGCCCTGCTTTTGACATTCAAGCACAAAATCTTTTAATAGCTTAAGTATTTCATCTCTGTAGATATACGGTTCTTTTTCCAGAACAATCTGGTCAAAGCCTATTCTTACATGATCCATGCCCATAGATGCGATATTTACTGCATCC
>CAJKHT010000003.1 GCA_905199755.1 uncultured Eubacteriales bacterium
TTGCCGCAATACGATCCTTAATTGATGCGGTATCGGTATAGAAGCCGAGTATCGGCTCCGGCTCCGCATCTTCACTGAATTTCTTATACTGCTCCCATTTATCATGGTCCTCATAATCCCATACATATAAATTATAATTGTTTCCGAGTCTCCAGTCAATACCCGGAGCATATTTTGTGTCGGACGGTGACGATATACCGTCGGGAAGCTTTATTGTATTATCATCAACCTTTACATAATGCTTGCCCTCAATACCGAAATTAAAGAGATTTATGAGATACTTATCCGTATACAGCAAATTCAGAAGCATCATTGCTCTTTCGGGATTTTTGCTTGTGATTGAAATTGCATTCATTGAACCCATAACACTTGCCGTATTTACATATGCCTTTTCGCTGTAGCCGCAAATCATGTCCTTGCCGGTACTTTTGGTAAGACTTGCCGCAACACCCGGCTTTGACGAGGTGGTAACGAACCAGCCGCGGTTTCCCTTTATAATCTCATCAAATGTTGCACTGACCGTAATTGCGTCCTTATTTATATAGCCTTTCTTATTCCATTCATTGAGTATACGGCATTTATTCTTATATTCCTCGGTTTCTACCCTGTTTACAAATTTATCCGTTGTTGCGTCGTAGCAAACCGATGAGGGGAGACCTGCCACGGAGAAATAGTACTTTTCGCCCTCGGCTGCCGGAATATACGGCTCCATCGCACCGTTTTCCGTAAAATACGGAGTGAGCTGCGGCTCATTATTCTTTATGGTTTCCAAAATCGGTTCAAAATCACGCATTGTTTTTATTGAATCAAGATTTATATTATACTTGTCAACAATATCTTTTCTGAAATAATATGAATTTCCGTAGCCGTATTCCTTATATACCGGCAAGCTGTAAAGCTTATTTTTCACTTTAACACCGTCTAAAAGTACTTTGGGAATGGTGGTCTTTATCTCGGGAGCATATTTATCAATCAAATCATCAAGCTGAACAAATGCGTTTCTTGATACATTCTGTAAAAGCATTCCCGAATTTATCCATGCAATATCAAAGTTCTCGCTTGAAGAAATCATAACGGGAAGCTTCTGATAAAACGTTGATGTATCCAATGCCTCAAGATTTACCGTACAATTGATTTTTTCTTTAAGATATTCGTTTATCTTATCCGTTACCTCCTGCTGGTCGCCCGTTGCATTTGCATTTACGGGATACACCATTTTCAGCTCCGCATAAGGCAGTCCGTTTTCGTCCTTGCCTCCGTTTGCGTTTTTCCCGGTACCGCAGCCTGCCGCGGCAAGTATTACCGCTGCCGCCAGCACCGTACACATTAATCCTTTTTTCTTCATAATTCTGTCCTTTCCGCGCTCACGGCGCTTAATATTTTTTATTATTAACCCTTTATTGCTCCCACGGTAAGTCCCTTTACAAAATATTTCTGAAGGAACGGATATACTGCAATTATCGGACCTATTCCGACTATAACCATTGCCATACGCGCCGACTCTGCCGGAAGAGTCATTGCCCCGTTCAGCAGCTCCACACTGCCGCTTCCCGCAAGCGATTTCATCAGCTGCATATCGCGCAGCGCCTGCTGCATAACGTATTGCAGTGTGTACAGCTTGTCATCGGTTATGTAATACAGACTGTTCATCCAGTTGTTCCAGAAGCCGTATATGTTTATCAATCCGTTTACCGCAAGCACCGGCAGCGACAGCGGAAGTACAAGCCGCCAGAAAATACCGTTTTCGTTACAGCCGTCTATTTTTGCCGATTCTATAATTTCGTAAGGTATTGAGCTTTGGAAAAAGGTACGCGTTACAAAAACATAAAATCCTCCTCCCAGTGACGGCAGCACCAATGCCATAAATGTATTTTTGAGCATAAGCACCTTTACATTTACCAAATATGACGCAACAAATCCGCCGTTAAAAAGCATAAGTATCAATATAAAGGTATTGAAAAACTTTTTATACGGAAAGTCAGGTCTTGAAAGCGGATATGCATACAATGCTATCATAAGCGTATTGAGTGCCGTACCTGCAACTGTTGACATGATTGTATTCAGATACGCACGCGATAAAAGCTCTCCGTTTTTGAAAATAAATCTGTAACCGTCCATGCTGAATTTTGACGGGAGAAATTTATATCCCTCCTGCATAATCGCCGTTTCATCGGTTACCGATATTGCTATAACCAATATAAACGGCAGTACGCATATAAGCGCTCCCAATATGGCAATCAAATGAAAAATTACCGATGTTCTGTTTGATATGCTGTTGATTTCATGTTTTATCTTCATAGCCATTCGCTCCCTCCGTCAGAATATCGCATTTTCGCTGTCCACCAGCTTAACAACCCAGTTCGACAGCACTACCAAAAGGCAGCCGACAACGGACTGCAAAAATCCCACTGCCGATGACATTCCTATATCACCGAGCTGAGTCAGCGAACGGTAAACATATGTGTCAATAACATCTGTGGCAGGATAAAGCTGCGGCGAGTTCATCGGCACCTGATAAAACAGTCCGAAATCGCCTTTTATAATATTTCCGAGCGACAGTATCAGTGTTATTATTATTACCGAGCTCATCATAGGCAGAGTTATGTAACGTATCTGCTGCCCTTTTGTTGCTCCGTCCATCATGCCTGCCTCAAATACGGTTGTATCCATTCCGGCAAGAGCGGCAAGATATATAATTGAATTATATCCCACGCTGCTCCACATTTTTATGACTACCAAAAGTATCCGCCAGTCATTCGGACTGCTGTACCAATCCTTTTCCGGGAGTCCCGCCATTTCCATAAGCTTTGTTACAAATCCGTGCTGCGGTGACAAAAATGCATAAACTATATAGCTTACAACAACCATTGAAAGGAAATACGGCAAAATCAAAAAGGTCTGATACATTTTTGCCATAAATCTGCTTCGTATTTCATTAAGCATTATTGCAAGCGCTACCGACATTGCCATTCCCAGGAAAATGAAAATCAGATTATACACAATGGTATTTCCGAGGATATGCCATATATCACTGCTTGCAAACAGAAATTTAAAATTCTGAAAGCCTACCCAGTCACTTCCGAAAAGTCCTTTTGAATAATCGACATTCTTAAAAGCAATAGTCAAGCCGAAAAGCGGCAGATAACCGTTAAGAATCTGGACAATTACCAGAGGCAGCATCATTATCAGCAGCGCCTTATATTTCCACATCCTGCTCAGTCCTGCCGCGAATACGCTTTTATTTACGCGCTTTGTTTTTGCTAACTCTTTTTCCATTACAGTCAATCCTTTATTATATAGTATCAATTAAATGCCCAATACCGATTATCGGTTATGCGGTACATACCGAGTCCAGATATTCTCATTTCGCCGCTCATGCCGCTGTCCTTTGATATTCTTACGTATCTTGCCCGAACGGCAGGGAATTTGTTTTGTATATATCTGAGATTTCCGCGGTTAAGCGTACTTCCCGAGGCAACATCAGCAAAGTCTGCTCCGTCCTCCGACACCGAAACGGTGTATCTGTAATCCATTGTGCCGTCTTCCGACTTGCAAAAAGACATCTGAACAAAATCAATATCTGCCGCTTCACCCATATCAACGGTTATGCTGCTTCCGTTTCCACTTGTTTCCCAGAACGTTTGCGCATCACCGTCACATATATTTCCGATGCTTTCCGTATTGCCGCTTGCCGTAATATTCTGCGGATAATAATTTATTTTGTTGTATACCGTTTCCGCACGCTCGGTAAAATGCAGTCCCGATGCATCAAACACAAAATCCTGTGCAATCGATTCCACCGGTGCCGACAGGAAATAGCCCTTTATATAACAACTTTCCGCCGACGGAACATTAAAGCTTTTTGAAACGGTTTTCCGTTCATTTGCCGAAACGGTCTCTTCGCCGTACTGAAGCATAGTATCATAACCCGACGCATCTTTTTCGTATAATCCCATTGCAAAGGTTATCGGCTCCGTTCCGTAATTTCCCGTATCCATTGAAAATGTAATTTTTCCCGGTTTAAGCTGTTCCGTTCTGCCGTTTGCTGCGGAAAATTCAAAGGTATCTCGGTACATCATGTGCTTTTCAAGCTCTCCCGTTCTGAATGAGACTGTATCATTTGCAAGTTCCTCACCGTCCTCACTTAAAATTCCGTTTAAGCTTAACTTATACTCGGTATTTTCCGCAAGCGCACCGCACTGTGACATATCTATCTTAAATCCGTCTTCACTCACATCATATACCCTCATATTCTCCGTATACGGTTCAAGCATTACACAATCGCTGTTTATCGTAGCGGCATCCGCCTTTATCTGCGGAAATTTCACCTCTATGTTATCAAGCGATACGGGGGACACATTCGTTTGTCCCTCAATGTCTGCCGTGAACTTGAATTTTGGTATAACCGTCAGGGATATATCGTCAAATCCGGCGGTAAGATAATAGTCTCTGCTGCCGCGTCCGTCCGAGCGTATTCTGAAAGTCGTAAGCTTATTCGGATCAAAGTCCTCCGGACACCATGACATTGAATCCACACTTGATTCCGTGATTTCTTCTGTATCCTCATTCTTGATTTTCACCGACATTTTCTGCTCGGAAAAATCAAATTCACATTCAAAATCGTACCATGTGCCTGTGGTGAGGCGCAGATTTCCCACACGGCTCACGGCACTGTCCGCACTGTCCCATGAGGAACGGAACGATTTTAAGTCATCAACCGGCTTTTTAAACAGTAAAACTCTGTCGGGCCAGAAGTACATAAGCGGTACACTGTTTATATTATCGTTATTATTTCCGGCACCCGTCTGAGAAAGCAAAATCATAATTCCCGGATGATCCGTATCTCCCGGCTCACCCATTTTCGTTCTGAACGATGCCTTTATTTTGTCGCCGCTTAAAACTCCTCTTTCAAACGGACCTATGTCAATATTGTTTCTTCCCCATGATTTGTCAACCTTTATGCGGATATATCTGTTCCCGTTTTCCTCCTCCGCAAGATCTATAAAACCTCGGTTTTTGTTTGTAAGGCTCGGTGTCATTGTTATGCTTTTGTAATTTGCGGGAAGTGTTCCGTAGTTCATAACCGGCGGATAATCAATACCGTTTGTGTTTGCCAGCTGCGCCTGTGCCTCAAACGGCTCATAGCTTTCGAAATCATCATAAAACGGCATTTGCTTTGAAAGCTGCATGCCCTCTTCATCTTTATAAAAGCTTAAATCCTTATAATACACTACAGATTTTCCGTTATGGTTCGTATCCGAATCATAATGCGAATATCTGAAGCGTGTAAGCTCCGATGCATTAAATTCATGCGTTAAAATCAGTGTTGTTGTTTTTGAGGTTTCTATGTACGTTCCGTCATCTCTTTCACCCATAAGCGTAACGGTAAGATTGTTTGCGCTTTCGGTAAAATCATAAGTACACCTTATCGTGTACCATTTATCGGGTGACATTACAAAGGTTTCGTTGCTGTCGGGGTCCGTAAGCAGTGTACTGCTCGTGGCTTCCGAATTATTTGCAATTCGTATACTGCCCTGCACCATGAAAAACAGCTTGATTGTATCATTTACATCATTGCCGTTTGTTCCCAAGGCATTCTTTGCAATTTCGGCATATACACGCGGTACGGCACTGCCGTCACCCGAAACCGTTTCATCTGCTTTAAAACGCATTTCGGTTGTAAATCTGCTGCTTAAAAGTCCCGGCTCAAACTCGCCTATATCAAAATTCAGTCTTGAGCTGTAATTTCTGGTGGATTTTATCATTCTTTCCACACCGTCAAAATATGTTTCAATTGTGCCTTTCCAACCCGAATTTGCCGCTTTCGTTATGGTTGTTCCGTCATAAGCCTCAGGCAGCTCGCCGTTTAACATTTCGGGAGCCGCATCCTCCGCAACGCTCCCCGAACGTGCGGCTGCGGTAAATTCACCGCAGCTTTCAAAATCGTCAAAATACGGAAATTGCAGATAATCGGGTTTTTCGTTTGCCAAAGCCGACGGTGGCAGCTGCACAGCAAGCATAAACACGCCAAGCAGCAATGCCGCGATTTTATTGTTCTTCTTCATCATACTCTCCATTCTGCCGCCGATTGCGGCATACATTTATCAGTTCCAAGAAACATCATCCTTACTGTAAAGAATGACAGTACCCGGACGATAATCAACCGTAAACACAAGTGCATAATCGTACTCACTCTTTGTCTGCTGATATGCATTTATATCCGCAGCAGAAACCTTTTCCGCAGTCTTGCTGTCCGCATTGTAACGGTATATTTCATATTTGCTTATATCGTAGCGTTCAATGCTTGCCTGCGCTTTCTGTGACAGATTTGCCATGCTGTCGTTTACAAGTATTCCTCCGTCATTATTTGCCGAATTGTCATTATCGCGGTATTTCTGAATTTGATTCACAACCGCAATAATGTTGTTTTCTTTACTGTACACACCGCCGAAAATTGCTCTTGCACCGCCGTTCGTAAACAAAATATTTGAATTTCTGAGGTCAGGCGCATTGCCGAGTCCCTGACGCGGCAGTCTGTTTTCATCATGCTTGTAAACCATATGTATTACATCAATATTTGCGTTTGTGTTCGTTCCGAACCGAATTACATCACCGGGGCTTAAATCCCCGAAATTTTCAATGCTTGCCGATTCCACGCATTTCGTAATCACATGCCCGTCCTGAAATATGCTGATACAGTCACGGACATTTTCATCCATATCCAGTCCCGTTGACTTTTTAAGATATATTCCCGCTGCCGTTCCCTTATCAATCTCCGATGTATTTTTTGAATACACGGGAGATGAATATATACAAACCGCTTCGGGAATAAGCTTTTGCACATTTGATGTGTATGCACGTATTGTATGGTCAAGGTCTATTTTAAGCTGACCTGCCGGAAGTACGGCATATGTTGATAAATCATTTGCTCCCGACACCGGCGGAAGATAGAAGAAAAGAGTACTGCTGTCAACAACTATTTTTCCTCCGAAGGTATTGGCTCTGTATATCAGATTTGCCGGATCGGTTGCCTCTTGCACACCGTCAATCTGTTCTTTCAGCTTCATTACATGAAGCGTCTGTTCATTCTCATTGGGTTCGGGTGCATTAAGATACGGTGTATCAAGCTGTATCAGATTTCCGTCACTGTTTATTCTGTACTTTACAAGTATCTCTTTTCTGAGAACGTTTCCGCCGTTATCCCTGCCGTTAAGCGTTCCCGAAATCTGCGTCATTTTATTAATAATATTTTCCGTACCCTTATATGTTTTGCCGTCAATCGTTATTTTGTTTTCTGCATTGATAATTTCAATGTCGCCGCTTGCGCGCATAATTTTAAAACGCACATCGCTTCCGTCATCGCTTTTAAAATAATTTATTATCAGTCCGTATGTAAGCCCGGTATTCTTGGATTTATCCTTTGCAAGCGCTATCCGTCCGGCTTTATCCAATGTGAAAAATGCCTTGTCACCCGATGACAGCCCGATTGTTTCATCAGTTCTGTCTACGCAGTAAAATCCCGTATCCGGCACGATTTCATAGCTTTCGCCGTTTATTGTCAGAAGATATTTTTCGCCGTCCTTTGAAATTGAGGAAATTTCTCCCGTAATCACATCGGTACAGAGATACATCTCAATGTTCTGCAAATCCTTGCTTTCCGCCGCCGCAAGAACATCATTTTCATTAAGACTCGTCCATAAAATGTTTTCACCCTTATCGTTTTTCAGCGTATATGTTTTATCGGGGTTTATTTTTATTGAAGAACCGTTTTTATCGAGTATTTCAAAATACTGTGACTGCGCAGTTTTGCCCGATTCGCTGTCAAGCGTGCGCACAGAGCTTACAATCAGATTGTGATATGCATGAATATCCATTACATCATATCTTCCGTCACTGTCATTGTCGGTAAGCTCTATTGTTCCGTAATATTTTCTCGTACCCGTATCATCACGGAACAGAATATCATTTTTTGAAAAGTCAAGCACTTTTCCGTTATATATAACATCAGCCATTGATGAAAGCTTGTATTCCGCCGATTTGGAACCCCGGTAATACTTAAGCACCTTTCCGTCAAAGCTGTCGATGTCTTCACTGTTCAGTATTACTGTTTCCGTACGTTTTTCCGCTTTTATATATATAAGCTCATCGGGAGTACCCTCCTTATAAAAGAACTCTGTTTTTCTTCCCAAAAGCTTTGCGCCGTTTTCGGTCTTATCCTCATATCCCGCGCCGTCAATTTCAAGCATTCCTTTGGCAATTCCCGTTCCGCCCTCCAAATCCGTAACCGAATTTGCCGTCACCTTACCCGTTTTACGCAGGATTTCACGTGTTTTATACAAAAGAGTTTTATCGTATTTTTCGCTGTAAACCATTCCGTTTTTATCGGTGCCCGACGGCTCCATAACATATGCGGACATTGTATTCCACAAAAGCTCTGCCGCGTTCTCCCGAGTTATACCGCCGTTTTCGCCGGCACCCACACCGTCCAGAAGATTTTTTTCATAACCCACCTTAAAGTATCCTCCCGGATAACCGCCCGCAGCTTCGGCATATTGCTTATATCCCAGAAGAACCACCGCACTTTTCAGTGCCTCCTCCATAAGAATCGGCTTTGACGGTGAGAATGTTCCGTCTCCGCTGCCGACCATAATCCCTGCCTGTTTGAGCAGTGCAATACTTTCGGCATTGGGATCGTCCTCCGAAACATCGGAAAATGTTATTTCATACGGGCCGCTCGGAATATTGTACGCTCCTGCCAGCCAGCCTGCAAATTCGCCCCGCGTAATCAAATCGTCATAACGGAAATCCGAATACGGATTATCCTTTATAATTCCGAGTCCGTACAGATATTCCGCACCTTCGCTTACTGAATTTTCCGTACCGTCCGTTTCCGCAAATATCGTTATCTGCGGTATTGCCATTGCCGCCGCAAGCAGCAGCGCCAGCATTTTTAAACATCTGTTTTTCATCAGGAAACCCCTTTCAAAATTATCTGTTTATAACATTCCAAAGCATTTTTGCCGCCTGAGCACGAGTCATATTTTCTTTCGGGGAAAAATTGCCCTCGCCCGTACCGCTTATAACCCCTGCTTTTCCGAGCGATGAAACGGCAGCCTTTGCATACTCCGCAATTTCTTTATCATCATTGAATTCCGTAGCAGCTTCTCCGTCGTTAAGCTGCATAAATCTGTAAATCATGACGGCTGCGTCCTGTCTGGTGATAAAATCGTTTCTGCCGAATTTCCCGTCCGCACCGAGTACATATCCTTTTTCATATGCCCCGGCAATATACGGATAACTCCAGTCTGTCGGCACACAATCGGAAAACGGTACCTCCGTATTTTCGTTTATATCAACTCCGAATGTAAGAACAAGCATTTTCACAAACTGCTCACGCGTCACATTTTCACCCGGAGCAAATTTACCGCCGCCCATTCCTCCTATAATATTTCTCTTTGCAAGCTCAGCTACGGCATCGGCTGCCCATGCATATCCGTCCATATCCGTGAAGTTAGATGACGTATCTCTGTTCACATCAGCCGCAGGTGTAACCGGCGGTACCGTAACCGATGAACCCGTTGTGCCGGTACGTGAACCACCGCCACCGCCGCCTCCGCCGCCCGGTGTATTATCGGACGAAGATGAATTTGCCGCTTCCAAAGCAAATTTATTTATATCTGCCGCAAAATCGGCTATATCCGTATATTCGGCTCTCCTGCCGTTATAGGCAAGCTTCAACGCATTTGTTTCATTACGCTCCAAAATATTTCTGTCAATACCTTTTATGTATTCCGAAAATCCGCTGCCTGAGGACGGATTATCAATTATATTCTTATATCCTACCCATGACGAAGCGTTGTTTATCACATTCAGTATCATTTTCTGTGAGGTTTTTTCGCAGAATTCCACGGAGGTTTTTGCATCCTTTAATATTTCAAGCGCATCTGTGTAGGTTTTTTCTTTAACCTCCCTGCCCAGTGCCGTCATCGGATCATTTCCCTCGTATTTATTCCAAAGTGCAGCTCTTCCGAGTCCTGAAAATATATTTTTTATATACTCCTCAATCTGTGTTCTGTTTTCCTCCGACGGAGTACATTTTTTCAATCTTGCATATCCGCATGCCGAATAAAATCCGCCGCATGCATCCTCTTTTGTTTTATATCCGCCGTCCTGCCTTGCCGCAAGCCATGATAAAATCACATTGCTTTTATATTCGTCCTCCAGCGCCGAATAATAATCAGTTTCGCCGCTGTCCGCTTCAAGCACGGTAAACAATCCGTCGGCTATAAGCTTTTTTGTTTCTTCCTCCGATGCCTTATTAAGTTTTTCAAGCATATCCGCCACCAAAGCATCATCTATCAGAATAAACCCGCACTCAGCATTGTCAAGTCCGCCGCCGTTTACAAATGCCGTATAATTTCCGTTTTTCCCGGACGGAGCAATTTTAAATCTGAATATGAACTGTCCGTCTTTATCGGCATACGTATGCATAAAGTATGCAATCTTATCATCGCTTACATTTCCTATCCCGTCTGTCAGATAGGCATTGCTGACCGCCTTAACCGTAACTCTCGCATTTGCCTGCGCCGTTCCCGTTATTTCTATCTGCTTTGTTTTGGTATCAAACAAAGCAGACGCATCACCGTATGCCATACAGGAAAACATACTTCCCGTTATCATTGCCGATGACAATATAGGTATTAGAATAAACTTGTTTTTTCTCACGGTATAACCGTCCTTTCCTCATATACAGTTATCAATAATTTCCGAAACCCCAGCGTGTATTGATATTACCCGACTGATTGCTCCAGTTCGGCGCAAGACCTCTTTCCGCAAGCTTCTCGACACAGTTCATTTCACGCTGCCAAAAGCTGCTGCCCTTGCTTCCGCTGCCGCTGTCTCCGACTCCGAAAGCAAATCTGCTCACCGCCGTCTCTCCTCTGCCGACAGTTTTTAAAATATCCTTGAGTGCGCTGATGTTATCGAGCGAAATTGCGCACTCATATGTCGTCAGCATGTTTTCATCATCGCGCTTTATAACCAGCTGACCGTCCTTTCCTCCCTTTTCCGACGCGTCCATCGCACCGACAGGTACTTCAAGCGGCGCATTGGTTGGATAGTAATTCTGGAAATGCGTCCCCGGTGCCACAACGCGGTATATTTCAGTGCCTCCGTCCGTTGTCGCAGTCAAATCAAACTCGTAATCAATTCCGGCTTTCAGTCCCTTGTAATAATATTCATCATCCGTAAACAAATCATCGGGATTTGTTTCAAGCGGCTTGAAACCAAGCTGCAAACAATCGAAATTCCACGGGAACAAATACGGATTTTCCTTAAACGGTGCCTTTTTCGTCTGCTCCGCATCGGGAATTTGCGCATAAACATAGAAATTCTTATCGTCCCATGCGGTTTTTAATGTATACATCACCTTATCCGCCTTTGACGGATCGTTGCTTAAAATCTCTTTTGCCTTTGACGGATCGAGCGCAGCAGATGTAGTGTCAATAACACCGTTATTAATCATTGTCACACCGGTAATGCTATCCCAGTCCGAAAAGTCGCCGTCAACCTTTATCGACTTCTTGGGAGCATATGCAAGCTGTATTGTCTGCTCACCTTTTTGGACGCTGTCGCTGCCGTCAAGCTTAAGCTCATATCCGATAAGGTATCTGTTCATATCATTTTCTTTTATCTGCTCTGCCTGCACCGACAGTATTCTGCTCTGTGCCATTTCAAGGTTTTCGAATTTTACCGTATCTGATTTCAGTGACCAGCCCTCCGGCGCTTTTATTTTCATTTCTCCGCTCACGGTTTTATTTGTTACGTTTTCCACCTTTATATCTATGGAAGCCGTATTATCCAGCGGTTTTACAAAGTTCTGCGGATGAATGACAATCATATTATCATAACGCATTTCCGCCGAGGCAAGTTTATTTTTCAGTTCCTCTGCGGTAAGGTCCGATACAAGAAAAACCGTTTCCCAATAGTTTATGGGAATTACAAGCGTTTCATCATTTCCGCCGCTTATTTCTTTTCCGAGATAATCATAAGCTTTTATGCCGTATGCATCATGAATTACCATTGAGCCGTTGTAGTCCGTTGCCGAATAAACGGCTGCGGTCGCCTTATGATCCGCATCTCTTTCAAAAACATATCCCCATGTTGACTTTGCATACGGGAATGCTTCGCATTTATATTTTGTATCTTCCAGAAAATACGTCATTGCAGAATATGCCACAACACACGGATAAGGTGTACGGCTCATTTCATCATACATGTTATGGTCGCCGCCCGAAAAGCCTTTTCCGTAGGACAGAGCAAACCAAAAATATTTCATCGGTATCTCATTATTTGCCACAAACAAATTCTGTAAATAAGCCGTTGTTACAACCCTTGATACCATGAGCTGCTGTTCCATCTGCGTACCTTTAAATTCAGACGGTAAAATTCCGCCCTCTGTCTGCCACATGCCGCCTTTGCCCTTGCCCCTTGAATACAGCTTATCCATATTCATCTGTTCCTTAAGAGCCGAAATCAATCCCATGCTCGGGGTTGAATACGCATGGTTTACCGAACCGTCGTTATATCCCGTGTCCTTTGAGCCCTGCGCATATAAGCTGTCGCGCTGATATGCCGTTGAGCCTCCCGCTATAAGGCTGACATCGGGCATTTCCGCTTTAACCTTTTGATATATAAGCTTTGACATATCACGGTAATCCTGTGTGTCGCCGGTTCTCCATGTCCAGCCGTGTACCCACGGCTCATTCCATATTTCCCAATTGTTTACCGTTCCGTAAAACGGCTTGATAAGGTGATAGACCATTTCTGCCTGCGCTTCTTTGTTTTTCGGCATATTCTGATGAAGTGCCGGAATTGAGCCGTCCGCAAGCGGTGTTACATTCCATGGCATATTATAGTTAACCGCACCCAGAACACTTATACCGTGTTTTTTATAATTGTTTATTTCCTCCCATGCTTTCTCTATATTCGCTCTGCCCTCATCATTACCCTCTTCGTCCCAGTACGGACCGTCCTCTGTCGGCTTAACATATGAGGGGTCCGCATGAGGTACGGAACGCGTCCATTTTACACCGATTTTTTCACCTATCAGTATTTCCGTTTCCAAATCCCCCTCCGATCGGAAATTAAGTCCGAACGGCGAGTCGGGTTTTAAGCCCTCGGCGGCTTTTCTGATTATTCCGAAGCCGTAAGGATTTACACTCACAAGCTCATTATTTATGTATAAATCAATTTCTGCCGTGTACCAGCCCGGTTCCTTTACAGGATCGAGCATACAATAGATGTCGTCTGCTCTGCCCGGGGCAACAGAAAAATCATATGTTTTTGAGGATATTTCCTCCTGCCCCTTATACTTCACTTTTACCTCTGCTCTGCCTTTTGCATAACTTTTAAGCATTTCACCCACCACCGTGAATTTGCATCTCGGTGACGGCGGATTTTCGGGTGCATAATCATAGAGTGCGGTCACATCGTCAAAAGCAAAATTCAAAACAGTGCAATGCTCCGTTCCCTGTGAATATAAATTTATATTTCTTATTCCGTTATTCAGATTTAAAGTACTGCCGTTCATGGTTATTTTTATGAACTTAATCTCTGTCGGTTCAAAATCATAGTAGCAGGTGGTCGACAGGTAGCTCAGTCCCTCATATATTGTTTTCCATGTGCTTCCGTCTGCCGAAACCGCCGCCGAAAAGCTATACTGATATTTATTTCCCTGTTCAAATGAAATGCCCAGCGCTCCGACCGTTTTCTTTTCCTTAAACTCTGCCTTAAGCCATTCTCCCTCGCCGCGTGCATTCCACATTGTTGTCATATCGTCATCTATTCCGTGTTCCGGAACATATCCGCTGTTCTGATAGGAGCTGCATGTGACCTCCTCTATCTGCTTTTCTATTTTATACTTATCCATAACTACGCTGTCAGCGTATGCACATACTCCCGCAAGCAGTATTGATATACCGAAAATCATGCCCAAAAAGCTTTTTTTCATTGTATTGCAATCCTCCGTTTTCATAAGATTACGTTCTGATTCATACTTTCCTCATAATATACATTATACATCATTATATTTTTTTTACTATCAGAATAGTGACCTTACTTAACACTATTTTGATAGCAAAAATAAGCCGACACCGTCTTTTGCCAAACAGGCAAACTAATTTTTCACATGAATCGAGTAGAGGCTAACCCTTAATGAGCTTCGCCCCTCTCACACCACCGGAAAGTCTTTGACATTAACACAAAAATTGTTTCATCAATGACCTTATATGCAAAATGGGTTGAAAACCCCGGTGATAACAGTAAGAATGAGCTTGTGCTGACAGTCGTCAAAAAGGACGCTTCTGTTTTCGGAGAAACAAAGGAAAATGATGTATCCCCTGTTATACGGAACGGAAGAACAATGCTCCCGGCACGCTTTGTTGCGGAAAATCTTGGAGCAACTGTTTTGTGGAATGAAGAAAAACAGCTTGTATCAATAAACGGTAAAAACGAGAACGATGAAAATGTGTTGATTCTTATCACAATACTGTCAATGAATTTATAAAACTCATCTTTTGTCCAAAACTTCATCTCATCAGCCTTGTTTTTACCCATTCCGCCTGCTTTGCGGCAAGGATTATTCTGCAAGTCATAATATCGGACTGCATAATTGAATACCGCCGTAAGCTGATTGTTAATTTTTCTGAGATATGTCTGTGAATATCCTTGTGAAATTAATTGATTCTGCCATTTATGAATATCAGCAGCGTTTATACCGTTCATTCACTTGTTTGAGAAATACGGTAAGATTTTCGAATCTATTATGTATTTCTTATTTCTCATAGCATTCTCTCGAAGCCGAGGAGTCATATCTTCGTAATAGAGCTTTAAAAATTCTTGAAAGTTCATATTAAAATCTGCTTGCTGTGACGCAAGAAAATTTCTGACATACTCCTCAGCCTCTCGTTTTGTAGCGAAACCGCGTTTTGTTGTTTTTCTGCGAACACCCTGCCAACCTGTATATCTGAATTGAATCAGCCACTTTCCTGTTTTCTTGTCTTTCTCCGCCTTCATAAATCAAGCCTCCTTTGCATTGTAACCAAACCATTGCTTTTCAAAGTATCCTTTCGGCACTTTCCCTGCGATTACAATAAAACCATCTTTACCAAGCTCCTTGTTCAGCTTTCTTATGATTTTATAAGTATATCCCATAGATACACCCAACATATCCGAAAGCTCACGAGCCGTAATATAAATTTTGTTATCCGCCATACAAATTACCTCCGTAATCCGTTGTTGCGGCATCGCTACATTCGCATTACAGCGTAGTCGCTACAATATGTCAAGGAGTAATTTTGAATTTTAATAGTTTTGTAACATGTGATGATTTTTGTTAAATGGTATGGACCTTTTCATTTTTATGTATTATAATAATAGCGATCAAACTACAAAAGGAATGAAATATTATGACTATCGGTGAAAAAATAAAATATTTCCGCACACGCATAGGCATAACGCAAGCAAAGTTGGCTGAGCTTTCTGGAATACACCCATGTCCATAAGAAAATATGAAACGAACAAAATGGTGCCGCAGGCTCCGCAAATTGACAGAATAGCAGAAGCTCTTGGCATAAGCTCTTTTGCGATTGCCGGAATTGAGAATAATATATGGCTTGAAACAGTTGGGGATTTTATGGGACTAATGATTATGCTCATAAAGACAAAAATCATATCATTAAACGGCGAAAGAGAAGAAAACGTATGCTGAATTCCAAAACTGTCGGCATTGAAACAAATCCGTTTATCTCAAATTTCTTCAATGCAAAAAATGATAGTGCAGAGATTTCTGCAAATAAAATTATGTACTACTTAAAATCCGATAAAATATTGAGTGATATTTTGAAATGGGAGCGGATAAATCACAGATATGAAAAATGTGCCGCTGAAATTCGCGGCACATCGGATAAGGAACTTATAAATATTTTGAACAGCTTAAAAGAGCAAAAAGAAGTTATTTTTTTATAATATTACCCACGAAAAAACCACGTTTTTTCGATATGGCAGCGTCAGTATATCGGTTATTTGTTAAGATATGCGACTTTTGCCAGCGGAACCATACCGTTTATACTGTCCCAATAATAAACATATATTTTATCACAGCCGTCTATATTGCTTACAGATACCGTATCACCGTTTACTTCTCCGATTACCGTCTTTTTCAGAATGTCACCCTCATATGCCGCTGCTGTTATTACATAATCGGTATTTGCCGTAATGTCACATTTCACGGCAACGGTTGTATTGTCCCCTATACTGTTGATTATGTTTTCATCATCAATGCTGTTTTTGTAAAATACCGCATTTGCCTTGAAATAGCCGGTTTTTATTGTATAAAGCTTTACGCCCAATCCATCGGCGGAATATACAGCCAGCTTCATTCCGTCTTTCACCTCGGAATTATCATTCAGCGCTGTTTCTTCGTCACTTTCATATACTTCCGCTGCTGCATTCTGCGGCAATGCAATATTGTCCATAAATTCCGATTTTGTAACCGCTGTCTTACCTATTGCAACAATATACTCGGAAGTATCAACCAAATACTTATCGGATGTAATGTCAACGCAGGCATCAGAACTGTCATATGCTCCGAACTGCTCATAATATCTTATATTATCAATTGAAATATCACTTTCAGCCGCATTTGATTCCTTATGCAGCTTATAGCCTGTGGTGTGAAGCATTGACGGCTTTGCGGATTCAACCGTCTTTATAAGCTTTCCGTCAACATAATAGCTCATCTTTCCATCAGGTTTCCATACGGTTGTGATTCGATACCAGTTGTCAGAAAGCTGCGCTGATTTTTGTCCCTTTATATATAACGCTCTGTCACTCTTAATTGTTGCCGAATATGCTTCCCATGTTGAAGAATCCTTTTTATAAATGAAGTCCATGTTGTTTGAGAGCTTTGACGGTCTTACGGAATACTCCCATATCAAACTGTCTGTGCTGCTGAGATTTTTAAGCGGTCTGTAGTAAAGCTGTATCAATTGGTTTACATCGAGAGATTTGCTGCCTACGGGATAATTTTTATCGGCATGAATTTTTATAAATCTGTCATCTGCTTTTTTACCCGCGCCCGAAGCACTTGTTATTGTGTCCTTTCCGCTCATTCCGCTTTCAAAATAATCTGTTTTCTTATCATTAAGCACGTACAAGCCAGGTTGCCCCAATCCTTTTGTCGTATAGTTATTTTCGGTTATCTCAGTGAAGCTTCTGTTATATAAGTCTTCGTAAACGATAGTTTTCTCACTGTTTCCCAATGAAAAGCCATACTTATACAGCGTTTTTCCGTCGGGCGCCGTTACATAAAGCACCGAATCCTCCGCAACATTTTCTTCCCCGTCGGTTACCTCATTAAGTTCATCAGCCCTTAAGAGTCTGGCTGTTTCTCCGTCAGTCAATTCAATTGAATTCAGCAGCTCATTTTTCGATACAAGCTTATTCTTTGTAATAATTTTACCGTTTTTCAGAGCAAAATCCGATGTATAATCGTTTTTTATACTTATTTCGGGCTTTTCCGCCGATGCATCATAATCGTTGTCACTTTCGTAATAACTGAAATTATCCATATAAATATTCGATTCATGCGAATTATTTACACTCATATTCTGAAAAAATCCCGGTTTATTTATTGACACAAGTGCAGCGTCAAGCTCACAATAAGCATTTCCCGATTTTCCGTTCATAAGCTCACCGTTTACATACAGCTTATACTGTTTGCTTCCCTCTTGAAATACTGCCGTTACGGTATACCATTGATTAAGGTCTATATCTTTTGATACCGTTCCGTTGTCATACAAAAGCTTTCCGCCCTTAAATGCGGCAACGGTTTCCCAAAATCCGTTATTGTTTACTTCTCCGGCATCGCTGTCTCTGTTTCTGTTATATACTATCTGAAATGTAAAGTTTCCATATTTGTCCTCCGGGCGCAGCTGTGCATGAAACACCACATATTTTCCGGTGCTTACAAGCGTACTGTCAGTATAATCGTTTGAACCGTTCACAAAAAATTTTATTACATCCTGCGTTGCCGCATAATCCGGCATATGAATCTTTATAAAGCTGTCGCCCTGCGTCTTTCCCAATCCCGAGGTACTTTCTATATACTGATATTTACCGTTTTCCGTATCACGGTCGGCATCATTTATCTCGACCATGAAGCCACTCAGGTTTCCCGAAGCTTTCCCGGTATCGGTTTCCGATGCCTTAACCGCTATTTGCGAGGCATCGAAATCCGCTGCTTTAGGCTCGACGTTTACCGCCGCAAAGCCTGTTATCGAAGCAGAAAAAATTCCCGCTGCAATTACTGCGCTTACTGTTTGTTTTAATTTCATAAAAAACACTCCTTTTTTATTTTTTTAATCCGCAATATGCGGAAATAAATACATTATCATTTATTTCTATATCATGCTGACCTTTTGCAACGCTGAAGCTGCATATACCGTTTGCATCGGGCATTACCGTTTCTCCGTCCACGCTTATTGAAGCAGCGCCCTCCGCGGATACATTCATAATTTTGCCGGCATAAAAGCTTCCTGTGTTTCCGCGCATGTGCCAGCTCGACAAAGAATCCGCCGTTATCCGATATTGTTCTGTATAAATGCTTTTGGCATTATCCGCAAAATACCACTGCACTCCGCCTTTATTTCTGTATATAAGCATATCCGCATCCGCATTTATACCGCCCGATACTATATCGCCGCCGTTATTTCTTCTAAGTATTATATCCGTTCCGTTTTTTGCGGTAAGCTTTATACCGTCCGCATTGTCCGCGGCTATCCTTTCCGCCGCTGCCGCAGAGCATGTACTGTCATACGGATACAGTATATTTAAAATCCCTGCGGTACCGTCGGCTTCTGTGCTGTAATTTTGCAGCAGCGGCTTTATCTGCGCCGTAATTCCCCAGTCGGATACAACGCCGTCAATTATTTCCGTGCTTTCCGGCTCTTTTGCCGTAAATATTCCCAGCCTGACATTTCTGTCCTGCGTGTTGAACCGTTTTTCAATATCAAATACATATCCGTTTTCGGTCTTTGCAAAAGAATTTGACATCGGTCTGTGAACAACGGTGATTTTTCTGCCCTGCTTATCGGATTTAATCTTATCCAGCAGCACAAAATATCCCGGAAAGCCCTCCTCGCTGCCAATCATTGCAAAATCCCTTTCATGAACGGCATTTGATATTGCAGTCCCCGAATTTCCTGCCGCAAAGCCAAATCCGCCGGCAGTTATTCCGCGGACTATCCCATTCCCGCTTTTTGATTTATGATCATTCACTGCCGATGGATTAAATGCACTGCTGTAATCATAGTCCACCAACACGGTATTTGAAGAAACGGCACGGTTATTGATATACTGCCATGTATATTCTCCATTGCCCTGCCCCCAGCCGTTATATCCCGAATCTGCGGTCAGAATTTCACCAAAGCCTGCTGTCAGCGCGGAATTAACCTCCTTATGAGCATGACCGTCCTCCTTCGATACATTCCAAAGCAAGCCTGCAAGTGAATCCGTTTTTTCAATGTCCTCATAAAACCACGCACCGCCATCGGCAAAAATCCTGCTTTCCGGCTTTTGGGCTTCGGACGGAGCTTCTTTCATGCATAAATAGCTTAACAACCTGCCCTTAAGCTGAGTATCACGCATAAGCCACATTCCCTGTCCAGATGCTTTTTCGGAGTACATTCTGGCACGTGCAGGGAAAATATTTTCCGAAATATCCGCTTTTTTAAGTCCTCCCGTATCACCGATTGTCCAGTATGAGCCGACAGGTGTATATAAATATCCTGTCAGCCATTGGGCAAACAGCTTATTTTTATCATAACGCTCAAAGCTTCTGTCATACCCCGTATAACTCATAACAACCGGAAGAATTATTTTGGAATCACGGTGTTCTCCGGCAAAACGGTTTGCACTGTATTCCATTGAGCATACACCGACTCCCGAATCTGTTATATACGTTTTATCGTACAGTTCAATTGTTTTCTTCCAATTTTCCGACAGCTTTTCATTGTCGCCTTTATATGCCGCCCACAATCCGCGTACCCCGTAGAGTGCAATCATATGCCCTTCGGGTGTTTCAAACTTTTCCGCTGCTTTATCGATTGCATTTTCATATGCTTTTCTTTCCATATATGTGAGCGAGTTATACACTATATCAAGCGCAAGTATCGAATTTACGAGTGCTGATGACGGAGGAACAACATATGCCCAGTCACCATCCTTGGAATAAAGTCCGTCATATAAATTATTTTCCGTACTTTCCTGCCAGAATCCCATATAATACTTTATTTTTTCGGTATATTCGGCTCTGTTTTGCGAATCGGTAATATACAGCAGCGAATATGCACTCAATAAATCACTCAATGCATTGCACCGTTCGGGATAATATGCTTTTCCCGCAGTGTCGAATTTAATCGTCTCAATATCACTTTTTGCTCCGTCAAGCATACTTTTCCAAGGCTCTGTTTGTGCTTTTTCGCAAAGCTTATCATACTCCTTTTCAGAGGTAATCAAAAAAGGATGTATATTGGAGGTACGGCTTACGGGAAGCTCGTCAAAGCTTTCTTCAAATGACGGAATTGCCGCTTTTACCGGCAGCAATGCCGATAAAAGCAGTATTATCGGCACGCATACCAAATATCTTTTCCTAATCATTAAAATCAAATTTCACCTCCGAAAGACTGTTCCAGCCGTTTGAGCTGTTTCCGTAACCTGTCAGCTTAACATATCTTGCTTTGCCCGATACACGCGGTACTTCTTCAAAATCACTTGTGCTTCCCGAGCCGGAGCCTGAAAACATCTTTGTCCATGCTTCACCGTCGGAGCTTAGCTCCACATCAAATTTTGTGGCCCGCGTATTTCCCGAAAACCACGCGGTATACATTTTCAAAATATCTCTTTCACGTCCGAGGTCAAAAGTTATAAAGCAGCCTGCCCCCTCTGCCGACCAGCGCGTGTTAAGGTCGCCGTCGATTGCCGCATCTGCCGGATTCTCCGGCTGCGGCTCCTCACTTGCATAAGCGCTTTTTATTCCGTTATCCTCGCGCTCCGATACGGAAATTATATAATTTGTTCGGGTTGACATATCCTCGGGATTATATACACTTATTTTTATATCTCCCGGATATTTCTCAGGCAGAGTTATTTCAGATTTACCGCTGCTGTAAACCTTTATTTCTCCCAAGTCATTTCCCTTGATTTTTGAAATGCTATATGCGGTTGTGTATGCATCGAAATTTTTTATTGTTGTTCCGTCTATTGTAATGTCAGATGCGGTTTCGGGCATAAATCTTGCAAAGGTTTCCCCCTGTTTTCCGATTATCTGCGCCGCAATTCCAACAAGCGGTAAATCCTGCGTTTTACTCAGCATAATTTCAGCATTGGCAAGAATTACAAACCCTCTGTTATCCCACAGCACCGTTTTTTCACATTCCTCAGCATAACGCCGCAGCGGTACATACGCCGTACCGTTTATGCTTATGTTTTCGCACTCAACATCTCCGATAAATTTCTCTGCAAATGTTTCGGGAACATAAATACTTCCGTTATAATACTGCGGCTTGTTTTCTTTCAGTTCGTCACATTCCGTTCCGCCCGCAATACTCCTGCCGCTCTCCGCATCAATAATTGTCATGCCGGCAAATCTTCCGTGTGCCGCTTTTGACGCTGCAATTTCCGCAGTTTTTTTGTTCTCGTCAAATTCAAGCTCCAGAGTATGCGTACCCTTTTCAAGCTCGATTGTGATTCCCTTTGAAAATTCACCGTTTGACTCTGTCGTCAAATCCTCGCAGCTGACCTTGGAAAGTCCGTAATAATACAAAGTAAGCTTTACATTCTCGGGGCAGCTTACAATGCATTTATCGCCTTTTTTATAAAACACCGTTTCTTTGTCGGACTTAAAGCCCTCCTCTCCGGCAAGACATTCCTTTGCATTCTGTGCAAACATAAATCCGTTTGTGCCGTTTATCTGACGGCAAATCATCCAATCGGCAGCATATCGCAGACGGTTATAGCCTCCTGCACGATTACTGTCCCCCTGAGGTATATAATATGTTTTTTGCACATTATCATCATTATAAATAATATAATCGTTTACCCCGTTTGCAAAGCTGATTCTGCTGCCGTGGCCTCCGTCCGTATCAAACCTGGATATTTCGGGAAGCTCTGTATCATTCTTATACGGCATAAGCACTGTTCCGATACGGCGCTTTCCTGTTTTGGAATCCGTATAATATTTCGCAAACAAACTCTTTATTTCTTCGGGATATGTGTTATCCGCAATCACGCCGTCTATCATATTGGCAGCATCTGCCTTTTCCGAAAGAAATATTTTCAGTCCTACCGGTGAGCCGCTCTGACCTTTTACTGTCCATTTATAGCTGCCGTTTTCCTCCTCTGAAACATACTCGCTTGAATACGGTCTGTATACAATATCCGCCGCATCTCCGGCATTTTCCGCCCAGACGTCGTCAAGCATAAAGAAATATCCCGGTGCGCCGTCCTGTGTTGAAACCATGGACAGACTTCTCAGATTTTTTCCGTTCGGAAGTGCCTGCCCCGAATCACCTCTGGCATATCCGAAAAGCTCGCTTATAAGGCTTTCGTCTATCCCTGCACCGCATTTATACCTATGGTCGTTTTGAGATGACGGATTTTTCACATTTCCGGGTTCGTAATTTATCAGCACCGTATTCGCCGACAATGCGCTTGAATTTATATAATTCCAGCTGTAGCCCTTGCACGATGCCGCCCAGCCGTTGTAACCGCCGTTTGCCATAAGCAGCTTTCCGTATGCCGCAATATTTATTGCGTTTGTCTCCTTATGACCGTGACCGTCCTCCTTTTCGGGGTTCCACAGAACACCTGCAAGCGAATTGCCGTTATCGTAATTTTCATACAGCCACGCTCCTCCGTCCGGGAACACCCTGCTTTCGGGAGTTTTTTTATCAGTCATATCCTCCTTAAGGAAAATATAATTCATAAGTCTGCCTGCCGGCTTTACCTCCAGTCTGTCGGTAAGCCAGTTTGCATACTGCTGCGCCGTTTTTGTAACCGTTGCGGCACGATACGGAAAATTCATGCCGTTAATCATGGTTTTCATACCCTGACCGTATTTATATGTGTTGGTATCACCGAAACACCATACCTGTGTCATAAACGGTGTATATGTATATCCCAGTACCCATTCGGCAAACATTTTGTTTGATTCTTTTTCATAAAACTCATTGTCATTCCCTACCGAACGCATAAGCATTGGCAGGATTTGCTTTGAAAGACGCGTTGCGGTAGTAAATCGGTCAAGAGCATATGCCATACCCGGAGTGCCTGCTCCCGATGAAGTTACATACGCATCGTAATATTTAAGCCAGCCCTCCATCTGAAGCTTCATATCTTCAATGTCACCGTTGTATGCTGCCCAGAGACCTCTTACTCCGTATACACCTACCTGATGTGACTCCATTATTCTGCCGTAATGCCCTGCTACCGCCGACATTATTTTTTCCGCTTCTTCACGCTGCTTTTCGGTAAGCTCCGGGTATACTATATCAAATGCCAGCACCGTGCTGGTAAAGGCTCCTGCGGGAGGAATGGTATTATCCCACGGGCCCGATGAGGACTGATACAGCTCATCATAAAGATTTTTTTCCGTCCCCGACTCCCAAAAGCCTACAAGCTTCATCAGATTGTTTATATAAATATGTTTGTTTTCCGGATCAAGAATATACGCAAGAGAATTTGCACTCATAAGCGTGTTAAGGTCATTTGATCGCTGCTGAATACTTACTCCCGATGCCGGGTTGTAATTTGTTTCCTGTGCCGTTTTTATTGCGTCCTCTTTCATTTCTTTCCACGGCGATTTATCGGCACGCGCTCTCAGTTCTTCAAAATCCGACTGTTCGATCAGCAAAAACGGATGCTGCTTTTTTTCAGCGGCAGCCGCAAAAGCCGAAGCGTGAAACAGCGCCGCAAAAATAATAATACATGTTAATAGTGCTGCTGCTTTTTTCATTTAACGCACCTCACTTTTTAAGCAGTGAAATAAGCTTTGCACACTGCGCACGCGTAAGCTCGCCGCACGGATTGAAAGTACCGTCTGAGTTTCCGTTTATCACTCCCTCTGCCGCAAGCTTATACACCGCATCCTTTGCATAATCCGCAATCTCATCGTCATCGGCAAAAATAACATCGGATTTTTCCGCCGTTTCATACGCTGCGGCACGCAGTATCACCGCCGCCGCGTCCTGACGTGTAATCGGCATTGCAGCACCGAAACAATCCTCCGAAATACCGTTTATAATTCCTGCTTCTTTTGCGGAATAAACAAACGGAGCGTACCATGCTTCGTTATCAACATCGGTAAATGCAGTTCCCGTTTTATCATGCGGCATCTCCAGTCTCAGCATAAGCATTTTCAAAAATTCCGCACGCGTTACGCTTCGTTCGGGATAGAATTTATCCGCATCGGATACTATATTATCCTCTTTAAGCTTTTTAATATATTCCGCCGCCCAATAATCATTATCAATATCACTGTAGGCATTTTCCTCTGCCGGCACAGGCGCTGCCGATGCCAACGGGGACGGTGATACCGACGGAACAGGTGTAACTACGGGTGACGGCGATACCTTTCCGACACCGACAACCTTTACTCCGCCGCCTCCCGAGCCGCCCGATGAGCCGCCCGACGAACCCCCTGAAGCTCCGCCGCTTTTCTTTTCTACCGTAAACGGACCGAACACAATATCCTTTTGAGCATTTATATAAGTCAGCGATGCGGTTAAATATGCCTGCGCGGTATTTTGAACGCTTTTTATAATACCCGTATCGGAAATAACATTTGTATCGGATGATTTCCACACAATATCGGAGCCGTATACACCTTTATTTTTCAATATAAGATTTTGAGTTATAACCCCTGCCGCCGCACCGACATCAATAAGTGAAGCATCAATCTTTATTACACTTTCATTTGCGGCATAACATTCAAGCTCTGCTATACTCAAAGGCATTGCATTATCTGCCGATGTGATTTCTGTTTTTACATATCTTGCCGCACAAGGCTCAAATTCCAATACCGTTTCATTTCCGTTTTTGGAAAGCTTTGCGGATATATCCGTCCATTCTTTGCCGTCCTCCGATATGCTGATTGCCGCGCTTGAAATATTTTCATCTTCGCATGACATTATCAGCTTATCTATTACAGTCATTTTCTGCATATCGGCGGTAAGCGCAGCCGTCGGTTGGGAGCTTTTCCAAAAGGTTTTGTAATCACCGTCATTGATATTTGATACGGGATATTCCTCCTGCTCGGCAGATGCCATCACCGTGATTTTGCCAAACAGATTTCTTTCTTTTACAATTACTGTCCTTGAAACGGTGTCTGCCGCAGTGCCGTCCGCAGCAGCTGCGTTGTATTCGAGAATATACGTTCCCGGAACATTGGTGTCCACTTTTCCCGTAACTTCTACGCTGTCCGTAATATCCCCGTCCACAATATCCGTTGCCGAATACCCCGGTTCTTCATATTCTGTCCCCGCACTCAAAATAACAGTCTCGTCACCTTTAAGAGTAATCTGCGGCTTGCCCGAGGTTTTCAGCGAAAAATTATCAAACCATACATTATAAATGCTGTCTGCCGCATTATTTTTTACAGGCTGCACTCTGAATGCAAGATTTGTAAAATCCAGTCTGGCATTTACTTTGCCGATGCTTTCCGGCTCACCCGTACCGATAAACCCCTCTATGATATCCTCCTCACTGTCCATAATAAATTTCAGATTATACCACACATTCGCTTCAAGCGGCGCTCCCTTTAAGGAATCCAGAAATGTTATATTACTTCCGCTCTGCTTCATCAGCATAAAAAACTTATTCGATGTAAGGTCTTTTATCATTGTCTGGGAAAAATCGGTTACATCATTGAACATAAGGCTGAATTCAAGACACATCCTGCCCGTATAATCCTTGCGCGAATAATACAGTGTAGGGTTATCCGACTTGTTTTTTGACGATATGCAAACCGCCTGTCCCGAGCCGTCCTCAAGCGGCTGCACCGATGCGGTTCCCGTGGAAGACTTATAAACTCCGAAGCCTTTTGGCAGAGCTCCCGTCTTTGCATCTTCAAAATCATTGCTGTCAATAATTCTTGTATATTCGCTCATCTGCACCGTAGCTTCCTGCGTGTCAGCGCCCGTTTCCGACTGTGCAGATATGTTAAATCCGTAAAAAGAGCAGGTAAAAATACTTGCCGCTATAAGCGGAGCACATAATTTTAAAGCTTTTTTATTCATTTTCTTCTCCTTTTCATATGCTGTCAATTAAAAACCACACATTCATAAGGCTCCATATAACGCGACCTTATAAGAATTTCCGAATTTACCGAAATATCCTTGATTGAACCGATTGAGATTTTTTCGCTTTTTGTGTCATAGCTGTATATATATTTTGCGTCACTTATGTTGTACACACGCTCATCGGGCGCGTCATCGGTTCCGACCTGTACAATCATAACATTACTGCTGCGGTCTATGCGTACCACTCTTCCGTAGGTACGTCCCAGAAGATTTGAGGTATAGCCGGCATAATCATATACATAACCCGTGCTGCCGTCTTTCATTATACGAATTGACTTAATCTCATTTTTTCCGTTTATATTCGCCTGAACAACATCGCCCTTTTTAAGCTTTGCCGCTTCACTTTCCGGCTTGCACCACAGTTCATCGGTCAGCTTTCCGAGATATGCTCCGCGTATGCCGACCACATTCTCGTTATCATCATTGCATTTTTCAAAAATCCTGTCTATGGCAAGCATATATGTACCGCCCTCAACCTCGTCGGAGGATTCGTATATGATTACAGCCGCCGCAATCTTAAATTCATTGAGCGTATATGCCGAGGTACTGTAATTTTTATCGTTAATAAGACTGTCCCGGGATACTACCGAAAAATCCTCCGGGTTTGAATCGAGCGACGGTACTCTGAAAATAACCGTGTCGGCATTTGCCATAAAGCTGTTATTTCCGAATATTCCCGTTTTTTTATACATTGCCGTGCGCTGTGCAACGTCCTCCCTCAAATCGGAATCGCTCTGCGTTTTATTCGGGAGCAAAGTATCGAGCCAGATTACCTCATTATCGGAATTAAGCTTATATGCCGTAATTTTTCTGCATTCCTGTTTAAGCTTGTTTACAAATGCGGCGTTTGTTTTGCACGATATTCCGTCTGTCTTTACCGGGGATTTCAGCTTATACTGAGCCGTTTCCCCGTCCTGAGTATAAATCCGCACCCATGCCTCCGTGTCGGAGCCGTCCGCAAGCCAGCACTCGGTCATAATACCGTATTTCAGTAAATCCGAGGTCTGCATGGTATTGCAACCGGCAATCCGTCCCTTGGAATCAAGATAATATGTCTGTTTTTCTCCTGTTTTAAAGCTGAAATTATCCTTTGCAAATTTAAGTATGGTATATTCCGTATCACCGATAACAGCCTTGTCCCCGTCCGTACTTGAAATACTGCCCTCAATCGGACTGCTTGTTACTGTGACGGTTAAAAGCTTTTTATCTGTGCTTTCGTATACTTCTATCACATCCCATACGTTTATATCGACAGGGCTTGCATTTTTGCCGTTCCTTGTCAAAACGATTTCTTCTCTTTCCGATTCTTTCAGACTGACTGACTTTTCGCCGAATCTGCCTATTATGCACTCATCGGCTGCGTCATACCCGTCTGCTATCATCATTTTTGCTTCGGATATTATAACCGTCTCATACACACCGTCATTTTCGGCATCTATAAGTTTTACATAACCGTTTTCAAGCTTAAACCATTCTTGCTCTGCATTATACAGTATTGCCGCAAAGCGTCCGTTATAGATTACGCTTGCCGTTTTTGAAAGCTTTGCACTTTCCTTTTTGCTGCCGTTCCAGTAAGTACAGCTGCCGTCTGCGGACAATTCACCCAATTCGTCATGCGCGATTTCGGTTATATTGTTGTTTTTATCATATTCTATATGCCAAAGGCTGCACAGACCGTCACTCTCTTTTTTTACATATGCCTTTACCGAACAGCCGAGATAAGCGTCCGCACTGATATTTCCGCACTCAATGGTGTCATTTCCCACTGTTATTCTCCCGTTTCCGGCAGACTCTAAAGTACCGTAAAGCCCTGTTTTGCCGTTCGCCGTAACGATTCCTTTAATTTCCTCTATATCAAAGTAATTTGATAAAACCGTTCCGTTTATTGTATATCTGTCCTCTCTGCCTGCCGAAATATGCTCAGTATAATCAGCAAAAAGAGTATTATAAAGCATTTTCAGAACGCTTCCGCGCGTCAGAGTCTGTACATCTTTATCTATACCATCTAAAATACCTTTTTCGCCCGCAAGCAGCAAATATCCCGTCGGATATCCGCCTCTTTCTTCTGCCGTGTGAGTATTTCCCGTAATGCATACAAGCGTCTTTGCCGCTTGTTCAAGTGTGATGCTTTCGTTTGGATAAAATTTCCCGTCACTTCCCGACATTGCACCGAAGCTGTTAACCGCAGCAATGCTTTCCGCTCCCGCACTTAGCGGATTTACATCGGAAAACGGTAAATTATCCCCGACAACGGTTTCATAAGAATGCAGATTCATCAATCCGCTTACATAAACGGCAAACTCTGCTCTTGTAAGCTCCTCGGCGTATTCCGCATCACTGTAGTCCTCCTCCGAAATCCCCAGTCTGCTTAACAGCAGCATTTCGGTTTCAGACGGCTTTATTGCATTTTCCGCCGCATATGCATTACTTATCACCATGCAAAAAATGCATAATAACACAGTCCAGCTTTTATAAAGTAGTTTTTTCATATTTATGCCCGACAACTCCTTTCATATATCAGCCTTTTACCGCGCCAACCATAATACCTTTTACAAAATACTTCTGCAAAAACGGATACACCGCCAGTATCGGAAGTGTCGCTACTATGATTACTCCGTATTTTATCGATTCGCCTATTGCCTCCTGATCCGTATCACTTATTCCGCCCGTCATAGAGGTAGTGTCACTGCTGAGTAAAATTCCGCGGAGCACCAGCTGCAGCGGATATTTTGTACGTGTCTGCAAAAACATCATAGCATGAAACCATGCATTCCATTTTTCAACCGCATAATACAGAATGATAACCGCAATGGTCGGCATCGCCAGAGGAATTGTTATGCTGAACAAAATTCTCAGATGTCCCGCACCGTCCAGCTTTGCGGATTCGTCAAGACTTTCTGGGATTGCTTCAAAGCCCGTTTTCATAATTATCAGATTAAATGTATTTACCGCCGACGGAAGTATCAGTGACCACAGCGAGTTATACAAGCCCAGCTCCTTAACCGTAAAATAAAACGGTATCATTCCGCCGCTGAAAAACATTGTAAAAATAATATATATCGTTATCGGCTTTTTCAGCAAAACGTTCTTCCTTGACAAAAAATATGCGCCCAAAGCGGTGAGCAGCAGACTTACAACACAGCCCACAACTACCACAAATAAAGTATTTGCATAGCCTCTTACAATCATCGGGTCCTTAAAAACAAGCTTATATCCCGACAAAGTAAAATCAATCGGTCTGAACAGCAGCCCGGTATGCGCAAGCAGCGCATTTCCGCTGCTGAATGACGCAAAAAGAATATGTACCATCGGATAAAATGTCGCAAATACCAACAGCAGCATCACAAAATTATTTGCCCAATCGAATATTATTGAGCCGGGCGAACGCTTTATTTTATTCTGTTTCTTCAATCCGTTTTTACTTATTTCATTTTTCATTTCAATATTTCCTCCAAAAGCGCCGTGGATTACCAAAGCGATGTGTTATTGAGTTTGCGGCTCACACAATTGGAGCCGAAAAGCAATATACAGTTTATTACAGAGTTGAACAGTCCGACTGCCGCGCTGTAGCTGTAATTTCTTTCGAGAATACCCTGACGGTACACAAACGAACTGATAACATCGGAGGTTTCATAAATCGACGGATTATATAAGAGTATTATTTTCTCATATCCCACATTCATAAGCTGTCCCACACGCAGTATAAGCATTATTATTACGGTCGGCATTATGCCCGGAATGGTAATATTTAAAATTTGTTTCCACCTGTTTGCACCGTCAATCTGTGCAGCCTCGTAAAGCTGCTGGTCAATTCCCGTGAGAGCCGCAAGATAAATTATACTTCCCCAGCCTATTCCCTGCCATATATCCGATATTACATAAACAGGCAGAAACATTGACGGATTATTCAGCATTGTCTGCCGCTTTACACCGAACACCGCAAGAAAATCATTGATAAGTCCGTTGCTTGCGGTAAATTCCTTTATAAGACTGCACACTACCACCAAAGATATAAAATGCGGCAGATATGACATTGTCTGTACTATTTTTGCATATTTCCTGCTCCTGATTTCATTTATCAGCAGTGCCAGCAATATCGGTGCCGGAAATGAGCATATAAGAGTTGTTACACTTATTCCGAGTGTATTTTTCAGTATTCTTGCAAAATACGGATTTGTTATAAATCCCTGAAAATGCTTCAAGCCTACCCACGGACTGCCCATTATTCCCAGCTTCGGCGTATAGTCCTTAAATGCTATAATAGCGCCGTACATCGGTTTATAACAAAACAGCGTATAAAACACCAGCACCGGCAAAACCAGAATATACAATGCGGCATTCTGCCGCAAGTCTCTTTTCAGTTTATCCCCGAATTTTTCTTTTTTAATGATTTGTTCTTTTGCCATTAAAGAATTTCACTTTCCTTTCCGCCGTGTTTACATCGGCAGAGTCAAAGCTCTGCCGATGTAAAACATTTAATATATTTCCATATTAAGATTATCAATATAGAAATCATTTGCCTGACTCTGTGAGGAATATAATATCCATTTAAGCTTACTCAATTGTTCAAGCGGAGTTTTCCCTACCGTTATAGGCTGCGTTTTGGTTATTTCCTCGCCGTTAAGCTTTATTGTCACATTATACGAGCCGTATTCGCACTCATAGCTTAAGGTGTTCCATGCATTTGCCTTATAGGAAACGGAATTGTCATATTTTTATCGTTATATGTATCCATAAGCAGAGTATTTTGCTGCTCACATGTACCGTCGACAATAAAATCCTCAGCCTCAACAATAACTCCGGTCTCCTGCGCCGTTACGGGAACGTTGAACACAGGCAGCAGCATGGCAAGCGCTGCGATACCGCCGCAAACTCTATCCAAAAATCTGTTTTTCATATGTTTTCTCCCTTATCTCTTCATATAACGGTCATATGCCGCCTGGTAGATCTCAATCATTCTGTCTGCACCGAAATTCTTGAGATTGCTTACATATTCATCATATTTGCTCAAATCGTCAATTCCGGTGATGAATTTGATTGTACTTTCGTCAACATAGGTTTTTACATTGTTCTTTATAGACGCAATTTCAGAGCTTTCCTCGGCTGTAAATGTAATCTGCGGCAGCTGATAGCTCTTCATGTCACTGTTGCCCCATATGTCAAGCGCCTCCTGCTGCTGCGGTATTGCATAATACTGCTCTATATACTCCTTATCCTGAACGAACGGACCCATTTGATTTGCACGGATATACTGTCCCATTGCCGCTCCTATTGCCAAACCGTCCGGATTTTTCAAAATAATATCCGTATATGTCGGATAATTGTCAACCATGTTATAGCTTTCTCCCTCTATACCGAAGTTATAGAGCTTATTTCCTTTTTCGGAATATCCGAAATCAAGGAAACGTGCCGCAAGCGACGGATTTTTGCACGATGTCGTTATCGCCGCTCCTCCTATGCCCGCGTATTGCATATCATATGCACCGAGCTTGGGTTTTTCTCCTTTTTTTGCCGATACATGCGGTGCCGCGGCAAGATTTGCTTTTGCATCCTTTTCGTTCAGGGCTTTCAGCCACGTTCCCAGTCCGCTTCCGGCATATCCGAAGGTTGCTCCCGTTCTGCCGTTTAAAATATTGGCATTCAGGCTTTTTCCGTCCACACTTGCAATATTCTGATCTATAAGTCCCTCTTTATACCATTTTGCAAACTCTGCAAGGAAATCCTTATATCTCGGATCATACGGTCCGTATATAACCTTGCCGTCCTCAACCGTAAAGTCACTTGTTATTCCGTATGCTCCTATAAATTCACCGTCTCTAAACATACCGTCCTGATACGACAGCGGCGACTGTGCGCCTTTTTTCTCCTTGAACTGTGTCAGCACATTATGCCACTCATCAATCGTTTCCGGCATATCCATTCCCAGCTCGTCAAGCCAGTCCTGACGTATGATTATACCGCGCGATACGAGAAGCTTCTCATCGCCTCTGATAAACGGATATGCATAATACTCATTATCATCTGTTTTCAGATTTTTATCTATATCCTGATGCTCCGAAAGGTATTTTTTCAGATTCGGAGATTCGTTTTCAATCAAATCGTTAAGATTCATAATAAATCCGTCGGACAGTGCCTTTGACGGACCGCCTGAAAATCCGTACCAGTTTGTTTCTATTATATCGGGTAAATCATCGGAAGCCAGCACAATATTCAGCTGTTCCGATTCCTGACCGATAGGCGGATGAATAAACTCCACGTTCACACCCGTTTCCTTTGTCAGTTCTTTTGCAAACGGTGTTGTACCGAGATTTTCCGATACCGCCGCAACATTGGAATTAAGCTGAACATAGTATGTAAGCTTTTCATCTGTCTGAATCGGATAATCTTTAAAATCAATATTTCCCGTTACGGTCTCCGAACCCTTGTTGCCGCAGCCTGCCGCCGCAAGCATGCATATCAATGCAGCTGCCATTATTTGCTTCTTCTTCATTTTTCTTAATCCTTTCATTATGAATTTCTGATTTTTTGATAGTATTATTATATCATTCCAAATCTTTTGTTTTCAATTACCAAAATCAATTTTTAATATACCAAAATCCCATTTATGCACGTTTTAAGCGAAAAAAAGCGGTGCGCACCGATATGTGCCGCACCGCTTTTTTATGTATTTGAATTTCTGTATTGCAAGGGTGTCACTCCCTCATATTTTCTGAATATTCTGATAAATGTCCGCATATTATCGTAGCCGACCTGTCTGCTGATTTCCTCTATCGTACAGTCGGGCATTTCGGCAATTTTCCTCTTTGCCGTTTCAACACGATACTGCATTATATATTCCAGAACACCGTGCCCGGTTTCGCTTTTAAATGCCGCAGACATATACGTAGGTGTAAAGCCTATACTCTCCGCCACCGAAGCAACGCTTAACTGACTGTCGGAATAATTTTCCGAAATATATGCTTTAACGCGGCTCGTCAGATCACTGCTGTTCTGACTTGTCACATATCTGCACACATCCTCCAGTATGGCATTTATATTTTCTTTCATTTCGTAAATGTTACTGCATTCCAAAAGTTTATTTATGCTTATGTCAAAGCCGCTGTTTTCCTCCGGGGATATATCAAGCACCACCTTGATTAAGGTAGACATTATATCACACATAAGGCATTTTACAAACATCAGCGGAAGCTTTTTGTTTCTGAAATTGCTTTCGCATATATCATCAACAATTCGTCTTGCTTCCATTTCTTTTCCGGCTTTTATGCAATTTATAAGCTTGATTTCCGCTTCTATCGGATAATAATACTGTATCGTTTCCCCCTTATCAATATCTCCGTATTGAATAACCGCATCGCTGCCGTGAAGCACACGATATTCAAGCGCTTCCCTCGCTTCGGAATATGCCTGCGGTATTCCGCGCGGTGTACTGTGTATATTGCTCATCGCCGTAACAAATACAAATCCGAAGTACTGCCATACGGTTTCCTTGGTTTTATCTATTGCATCATGTATGTTTTTCAGACATGACTCACCGTCAATTCCGTCTTTTATGTTGACGATTACCGCCGCTTCATCACGTATATACGTCGATATTGTGTAATGGTTTGCACCTATCAGCTCGGATGCAATATTATTTATAATAAAATTCCCGTTGCGCCTCCGATTGACTTCGCTCATATCGTCCGTATCACTGAATACCGTTTCCGGCTCCTCTATCCTGAACAGAATTACAAGAAAACGGTTTCCGACAAATCGTATTCCCAATCCCTGCATTGCATCCTCATACGTAATCGAAGATTTTATTCTGTCCTCCAGCAAATCATTTATAAGCTTTGTTCTGATGTGATTATTTTGCTTATCCACCAAGGTCATTGCATCACTGCTTTTTTCGATAGTTTCTTTCAGCGCTTTCTCAATCCACGTATACTCATTTGTGCTGTTTTCATACTGTATATTAAGCTTTGATGCAATTCGTTCTATTAAATTCCGTATAGGTGCATAGTTTCTGCGAAGCATTGCTATAATCAATATTCCCGAAAGCAGTATATAACCGCAGAATAAAATCGCACTTATAAGCCGCATGACATAAAAGCCCGATAATATATCCTTTACCGAGGTCATTGCGAAAAAAGTCCAGCCTATGGATTTTATATCCTTTCTTACAACATACTGCTTTTTGCCGCAGACATTAAATTTTCCCGACGAGGTTATATTCTTTAACTCCTCAACCGCCGATGCATTGCCGACGGTATCGAGCAGTGTATTATTTCCGTTGACAGCCACAAATGCCGTTGACGGCTTCTTGCTTTCACTTTGCAGCAGTTCAAAAAGCTTCTCCTTTTTGACGATAGTCACACAAACGGCAGTACGGTCCTTTATTCCCATGGGCAGCGGCTGAATAAATGCTATAACATCTTCGTATTTGTCGGTAGTGCCGCGCACATGCTGACTTTCCTGGTACATTCCCTTACATTCGATAAGACTTTTCTTCCATTGTTCAAATTCAATGTCATTATCCGCATAATAGTAGTCAAAGAAATCCCTTTCGCTCATATTTCCTCTGCCGATAAAGCAGTGCTCCAATGCCGGCACATATACATACACATTATCTATTATACTGTATGACAGCTTTACATGTCCGAGTTCTTTTGAAAACTGCGCATATTTATAATATTCCTCAGCTCCGGCATTTTTGTCCATATACTTAATATTTTCTATAAAACTGTTCATGGAAAGCTGAATATTATTCTGGTTAATCTGATTTACGCTTTCCTCTATTCTGTTTATGGAAGCCTCAATCAGCATTTCATTCATTTCCACGGAGTTATCGGTCAGCACATTTTTTGTATAGCAATACAGTCCCAGCCATATAAAAAACGGAATTATCAAAATTAACGAATAAGATACTATCCAACTCTTAATAATACTTCTGTTATAATTAAGCATCGCTCTATACTGCCCCCTTGTATCCGCTTGCTTGCCGGCAGTTTTCTGCCGTAAAAGACTAAGCCTGACATAACATAAATAATACACTATGTATTACAGCATTGTCAAGTGTTAAAATCTATGTTTGATGCTCAATTTCCGTGGTAATAAAGCAAAAATATATGTTTTGCAAATAAATAAGAATAAATTTAAAGAGATAAAAAAACGTTTCGGGGGACTGTGTCTTTTTGAACAGTCCCCTCTTGAGTTAAAATCCAAATCCGAATTTACATGCAGGAATATATAACATTTCTGAGTCTCGGCTGATAGTATTCCTCCTGCGGATTGAGCATATGATGCGCATATACAACCGCTAAATTCAAATCGGTATCCATAATTACATTTGCTCCGGCTGCTCCGCCCCAGCCGAATTCACCAACCGAACCGTTTGAACCTGACGCAGCTCTGTCCGTCATGGTTCTGACGCCCATTCCGTAGCCGTATCCGGCAAGGCGGCGCCATGTATACCCTTTCATCTGCACTTCATTAAGCTGATTTGTTTTAAGCAATTCAACCGTGCCTGTACCGAGTATTCTTTCTCCGTTTATCCCCTTGCCTTTATTTGCAAGTGCCGCGGCAAGCTTTGCATAATCGTTCACCGATGTAATGATACCCGCACCGCCGCTTTCATATTCCTCGCCGAAAACAAGTGAATTATCCTTACCCGCATCTTTTACCGTGCCTTTTGCAGCCGTGCTGTTCTGCAATGTGACAACATCCTTTGCATCGCCCGTATCATAAATATACTGGCAAGACAATTTATCCTTATCAACATGATAGCAGGCTTTATCCATACCGAGCGGCTCAAATATATTCTCTTTCATGTATTCCGAAAAGCGCTTTCCCGATATTACCTCAACCGCCGCAGCCAGAACATCATGACACAGGCTGTAGCTCCAGCCGCAGCCCGGCTCGAACTGCAGCGGATCATCCGCAAGGCAGCGTATTACGGAAAGCGTATTCATTTTACCGTCCGTCAGCTTTCTTGCTTTTTCAAAAGCCGCGGTTTCGGTATTATATGAAAGTCCTGCCGTCATGGTAAACAAATTGCGCATTGTTATGGGATTTTTCGCCTTTTCGCCGTTTGAAATATACATTTCCTTAAACTCAGGAATATACTCATACAATGGATCCGTCAAAAGAAATTTTCCACGCTCGTAAAGCTGCAATGCCGCAGTCACGGTTGCAATTTTTGAGCATGAATAAATATATATCAAATCGTCCGCGGTTTTGGGAGTATGTTTTTTTATATCCGAAAAACCGGAGCTGTATTCAAAAACCTTTTTTCCGTCCTTGTACACAGCGGCGCTGTTACCCGGAATCACCCACTTGGTCAGACTATCCATAAAATTTTTTAAATTCTTAAAATCCATAATGCATAAACCTCATATTACTATATCCGTATTTTCTTCTTCAAACGGAACAAATACTTTTTTATTCCGGGTTATGATTATATTGTATGTTTTTCCCCTGAACACTCTCTTAACCTTTGCCGGAAGCATTGCACTGTCCAGACACGGATCAATTTCAAGACCGTTCCATTTCGGTCTGATACCCAGCATATACTGCGTTACCGCTATATACATCCATGCCGCCGTTCCCGTAAGCCACGACACATTCGCAAGACCGAATTTGTCGCTTTCCGGTCCGAATATATTTGACGCATACACATACGGCTCGGCTTTATAGCGCCATTCTCCCGCTTTTTGCTGTGCAATCATCGGCAGCAGCTGATGATAATATTTATACGCATTTTCGGGACGCTTTAACATACATTCCGCTATTATCGCCCATGTATTTGCATGGCAGAACACACTTCCGTTTTCGCCGCAGCCTTTGTTATAGCTTGTCAGATTGCCGTCCTTTGTCGGATAGTCGACTGTCATTGACGGTTCAATTTTCTTAATTCCAAGCTCCGTATCAAGATACTTTTTTACGCTGTCCATAGCGGAAATTTTCTTTTCATCATCGCCCATGCCGCTTATTACCGACCAGCTTTGCGAATTAAGCCATATTTTTGCCTGTGGTTCTTTTTCACTGCCGATAAATCTTCCGTTGTCGGTTATGCAGCGTATAAACCACTTTCCGTCCCATGCGGTGCTGTTCACAAGCTTTTTCTGCTCCTCATAAATATCAAGATATTTTTGTTTATCCTCGCCTTTTAATTCTGCCAGCTCCGCAATCATCCCAAGCACCGTTCCGAACTGCATTGAGGTCCATATACTTTCACCTTTTCCCTCACGGCACACCTTATAGAGCATATCGTTCCAGTCGGAGGCAAGCATAAGCGGAAAACCGTTTTCGCCTCTGTTTGCCATGCAGAAATCAATGGATTTTTTAATATGCTCCCATACGCTTGCACTTCCGCCGTCATAGAAATCTACGTTTTCGTCAAGATAATCAAGGCTGCCCTCCTCCATTATAATATGGTAGCAAGCCATTACAAGCCATAAATGATTATCCGAGTGTATTCGCTTAACAGGCTCCCAGCCCTCGGTAGGGAAACAATAATGATTGCAGTGACCGTCCTTATACTGCTGTGTAAAGAGCAGATTAAGCTTATCCTTTGCACGCCGTGTATCAAACGGCACCATTGCAAGAATATCCTGTGCGGTATCACGCACGCCCACACCTCTGAACGTTCCCGTAGCATAATAGCTGATGTTCCGCGAAAATTGAAAATTACGTTCCGCCTGGTACGGATTCCATATGTTTATCATAGTCTGCGCGTCTTTATCGGGAATTTCACACTGAAAATGATTTAAGTAATTATCCCAGTGTTCGGACAGCTTTTCAAACGATTTTTTGACAAAATCAGTTTCTCTGCAATGTTCAACGCTTTTTTTGATGTCGTTTTCCGTCATTGCCGTACCGAGGAAAATATTTATTTCTTTTTCTTCTCCTGCTTTTAAATCGACATCAATCTGCAATGCAAAACACGGGTCTCCGCCGTACATCGTTGAATTTGTGCATTTTCCGTTTTCAACATTTTTCGGATTTTCTTCGCTCCTGTAAGAGCCGATAAATTCATCTCTGTCGCAGTCAAATGCCGTTACGGGCGCATCCGATGCAAAGTATACAAGCGGTGTCTCGTCGGGCTTTGGCTGATCTTCAACACCGTATTTATATACAAGAATATCGTCCGTATTATAACAGGTCAGCTGATGCTTATTGTAGCACTGCCATTGCAGCTCACGCATAAACTCCATCATGCCCAGCTCTACATATGGGAAAACCGTAATTTTCTTATCCGTATCCGATTTTAATTTCATATTCCAAATCAGCGCATTTTCAAGCTCGCCGACAAAGTATGTAACAACCGCCGATACACCGTCTTTTTCCGCCTCAAAACGCGTATAACCCATGCCGTGAGTCGAAGTCCACTTATCGGGTTTATCGGAAACAGGCTCGTTTGTCGGACACCACACATGATTTTTGTCCTTTATATATGTATAAAATCCGCTGCGGTCGGTAGGCAGATGAAAAAAACGATAATGGTTTATACGCCATATCTGCGGACTTTTATAGAAAGCCACACCGCCGCCAGCCTGCGAAATCATCGTATGGAAGGTACCGTTTGAAAGGTAGTTCATCCACGGAGTTGGTGTGTTATATTTATCAAAGGTTATTTCGCGTTCATGAAATTTGTACATTTTATTATTCCTCCCTGCCGACACTTTCGCTCTGAATGTCCAGCACAAGCATCTGATGACATTCAAAGCGCTTTATTTTTACCGATACACGTCCGTTTTTATATTCAAACGGAATTTTTTCCATCTGCGGTGCAAGATATGCTCCGGTTATTCTTTCATCTGTTTTTATGCTTATTTCCGTATCATAAACGGGAATAATGTCCTCTATAACTTCTATGCCGTTTCCGCGTTTTATAGGACTTGCATAAAGCATATGACACACATATCTGCTCTTTTGCCGTGTGAGTGTCACTATGCCCTGTGACGGAAGATTTGTTTTAATGCTTTTGTTATCTCCCAGCAATCTGTCAAGTGCAAACATAATCATCTGTCTGTTTGAAAGGCTGCCGTTTGTTCCGTAATCACCGAAAATGCTCCATGCAATATAAATTCCGTCACTTCCTTCGGTCATTCCTCCGCCGCCGTATTCACCGCTGTCGGGAGCATGGCGATGCGAGCAAAAATGTTCCGCCGTGCGGTTAAAGTACGGATTTTCACGTATACCGAGTTCTGTACCGACACACTCCGTTTTCTCGCCCGTACCGTACATTATATATCCCGTATCGCTCATACCGTCTATTTTTGCAAGCGGTCTGAAATAATCGGGATTATACGGATTTTCGCCTATATAACGTGCGCCCAAATCAATACAGAAGCCGCCGCCGTTTTTTCTTAATGCCGATTTTCCCGTTGCCAGTACTTTTCCGCCGTTTGAGCAGAAATGCCGCAATTTCTTTTCAAATTCATCATCCGCCGTAACAATATCAGGCAATATCAGCACTTTATATTTTTCAATATCCGTTTCAAAATCCGCAACATCAAACAAATATTTTCCCTCAAGCAAAGCTCTGCAAGCTCCGCCCGAGATTGAATCCAATGATGTCGTCTGCGCGGTTCCTGCCTCCGTGCTGCATGCCTCGGGACTTATTACGGCTATATCCGCTATCTGCCGTGCATCATACAGCCACGGCTCCTTTTGTTCAAGCTCTGCATATGCCTTGCCTATCAGCTCATATGTAACCGCATCCGGTTCTCCCGGCGGGTCAAGCTGATCTCCTATTGAGCTTTTTGCTCCGTTCGCCGCGGCAAGAGATACCTCATAGCGCAATGCGTTCGGATGCTTGAATCCGCCGAATTCACCCCATGTACTGTGGAATTTTCCCGTCATACCGAGATACTCCATTCCCAAATTCGCGCAATACCGCGCGGAAAACGGAAAATGATCGTATCCCCAGCCGCCGGTAGGCAGGCTCTCAAGCTCAAGATGTGTATTGTAATGTGCCAAATCACGTCTGCCCTGACGTATATGTCCGCCGTTATGGAACAGCGGCAGTCCCGGTCTGTATTTATCCACAGCCGCACGCATTGCTTTTGCATATCTGCCGTAAACCGTTTCCGCATGCTCCGCAGCAGCTGCTTCGTCATACGGATTCATACCCATTTTTCTGCGTTCCTCCACGCAGCTTTTGCAATAGCACGGCTGTACACAGGCTATATCGAGAAAAATCCCGTCCGCATCATAGCTTTGCAAAACCTCCTCTATCTGCGCGGCAAGTATATTCATATACGGAGATGCCATACATAACTTATGATACCCCGGCTCGGCAAAGTTTCTTGCCCATGTGGTGCTTTCATCTATATTTCTGACGCACCATTCGGGATGCCTGTGCGCTGTCTTTTCATCAAGTCCCGCAGAAAGATACACAGGCGTTTTAACGCCGATTTCATGTGCCGCCTCTATCTGCGCACCGAGAAGGTCAAAGCTTAAATTCGGATGCATTTCATTTGCCTTTGACGGGTGGTATGACCAGCCGTGATGACATTTTGAAAAAAGAGTTATCGAGGTTATATGTCCTGTTTTAAGCATTTCTTGAAAACGGCTTTTATCAAATTTTGCTCCTATATTTTCGATTTTCTCACTTGTATGAAAATCAAGATGCACCTGTCTGAAGCTCAGGCTCATTATATCATCTCTCCCCTGTTTATACATTTATTTCAAAGCTGAATTCCGCACACACCGATTTTTGCGGCGACTTTATATGCATATCCGTTAGATACACCGTCTTTGTTTTATGATGACCTATTTCAAAAGTCTTTTTCGACACTTCGCATACAAACAAATCCATATTACATTTCAAAAGTATATCTCCGATAATAATTTTATCATTGCAGATACAAGGCTTTGCCGTACTTACAAAATGTTCCGTTATTTCCGACGGCAGTTCGCTGAATTTCAATTCATCATGCATTTTAATGCAATTATCGGAAAATTCAAAGCACCGTCTCAGTTTTTTCAGTGTTTTATCATCGTATGCATTTTCAAAATCAATTGCCAAAGACTTATCATCGGCTTTTGATATTTTCCCGAAACGCTCCTCACCGTCACTTTGCTTCTTCCCGTTTATAACAGGTACACTGTGTGCATCGGCGGACGGCGCAAAATAGCCGTACCGTCCTTCCCCGAAATATTCCGATGTATATTCTCCCTTGCCCGGATCGGTTATAACGGAATTTCCGCCCGTGTTCAGAATGAATACACCGATGTCATTATGATTATGGGATTCATTGTTTCTGCCGGCTTTTGCCGCAAATTCCCAATTTGCTGTTTTGTTTATATACCATGCGCTGTTTTCAAAGTACTCAAAGCCGTATTCATTATCCGCTGCTTTAACATACTCTGTATCACGCCATGCAAAATCTCTTATCAGATGTGCAAACCTGTAGCATGCATCGCCGTCAAAGCCTATGGCACTGCTGTCATCGGGTATTGTCACATTCTTAAAATTTTTTGCCAGAAAATATGACAATCCGCTGCGGTGTATAAAAGCATCGCCGCTGTCCGAAAATGTAACGGTTTTATTATCCGCAAACCGTATTTTCTGCTGAAACATCGCAATATTTTCAACTTTGGGATTGTCAAAAAGATTTTCTTTGCCGTTTGTATAATTATACAAGAGCCGTGCAAAATACGTAAAATACCCAAAGCCGTATATCCAGTAATTAATCCCCTCGGCACATACACCGTCAGCACCAAATCCGTTAAGATAGCAATTTAACGTAGCCTTTATACGCGGAAGTACCCTTTGTATTTCATTATCATCGGCAAGATATAAAAATGCCGCACCCACACTTCCGGCACAAACGGCAGCCCAGTTGTTCTCACGCTCGTCCCATGAATTTTTAATTCCCGACAGATACGGTTCGAGTACTCTGCGCCTTACCTCCGATATTATACGTTCCTTTACGGCAGCATCAAGCTTTTCGTCGAAAATATATAATATTTCGGCAAGCGTGAACGCTGTTTCCGCCGCAAACAAGTCAATTTGCTTTACACATTCGCCGACAGGCAGTTCCTTCGGAATATGCGCCGGCACTGCCCATGTAAACTCATCGGTAACAGCCCATAAAATATCCTGAAGCTCTTTTATACAACCATCACCTGCCGCTGCTTTTATTGCAAGCGCATCTAAAAGCCTTCTGTGCGCAAAATATTTGTCTTCATACTCGTTGCGGCTGCCCGTGATGTAAAAAATTTTAAAATCGCTGTACGGCAATGATTTTATTTCGCCGTATTCCAGAGCCGCACTGCGTGCCGTTTCCAGCTGCCGCTGCAAAAATTTATCCTTTTGTATATTTTGCGGTATATTTTTAACCTCCGAAAACAGATTATTTCTCATCGCCTGTAATTCCCGCTTTCCGCACATTATCAAGCCAGCACCGCGCCATAAGCTCATGACCTGCGTTTGTAGCATGAATACAATCTATTGACCAATGCTCCGGCGGTGCTTTTTTTAATGCTTTTTCAAATTCTTCGCCGAAAGGCACAAACACCGCACCGTATTCCTTTGCCAAATCCCTTACAATCTGCTTTCGCTCCGCAAGCTGTCCGTTCCACAGCTCCCAGTTTTCAACAATGTCTTTTCCCAGCTCGGGAGTATTGTTTTCTATTTTAAACAGAAACGGCTCACACAGAACAAGCTTTAAACCGTCCTTTTTTTCAAGCGCCTCATTAATCATAAGCTCATATATAAACCTGAATTTTTTTGCGTCCGCACCCTGATTCATGCGTATACCGAAACCAATATCATTCACTCCGCTGAGAATACTTAACACATTGCAGTCCACATTCAGCGCGTCCTCTATCCAGCGGCTGTAGGTATCGCATATTCTGCTGCCGTTATATGCTCTGTTGTACACTTTTGTATCGGGATAATCGCACATCAGCCTTGACGCTATCAAATTTACATATCCGTATCCCAACAGAGCCACGGGATTTTTCCCCGTTCTGTCTCTGCCGCAGTCCGTAAGCGAATCTCCCTGGAATAATATTTTCAACATACCGATTACCTCACTTTACTATTCTGAATTTTCCGAACATATGCGCCGTTTTGTCGGGCATGGTTGAATGAAACAGCGTATACGGATACCTTAAATCCGACACCTCATTCATTTTTGCCTCTATCTCCAGCAAAAAGCTGTCGGCATTCTTTGATATTCCCATTTTTTCAAACGGGATTTCTGCCGTCCCGCCGTTTTCAAGATGAACGGGAGTTTTAAATATTTCTCCCACCTTAGGTTCGTTTTTAAATACATACGTAATTTCCGCCGGGCATCTGAGCTGCGGTGCCGGTACGGGTATGCCGTTTCTGTTTATATAAGCACACACCTCGCCGAAATCCGTTTCCTCTGCCGAAAACATCACTTCACCCTCGCACATATCGGCAGGAGCAGCCGTGTACAAAACAAAATCCGCCGCTTTTCCCGATTCATTCTTTACTGTCAGGTTTTCACCGCTTATTCCTATCCTTACCGCGGCAACGTGATTATTATAGTAATTTACAAATTTATATACGGGACAGTTTTCTATGCTTTTTCCACGAAATACAGTCGCCGTAAGCTCTTTGTACAGAAATTTATTCTCAATTTCTCCGCTTTCGTTTTTTATAAAGAAAATATATTTTCCCGGCTGAAGCTCAAAATCCGCCTCATATACACCGCACTCACCCCGGGCAAGCGAATAGCTAAATTCCGCTTCCCGTGCCGTGTTTTTGGGTGAAACCGCCAACAGGGCTGTTCCGTTCATATACACATCGGTATCGTTTTTCAGATGCACAGCTGTTTTTCCGCGGTATATACCGTCTGCCCCCTGTGAAAAAGGTATTTTCTCTTCAATTTCACAATTCAGCCGTTCTGCGGCAGGCAGCTGCAAATCCGATGTAAACTCTATGTCATTTACAAAGTCATACACATCGAGTCCCATCTGTACAGCTGTTTTTGCCGTTCTGCCCTTTACCGTTATATTATGAAAATGTACATTTCTTATATCATGCTCTTTATCAAATCCCTCTATCCGTGAATTTGAAAGCAGTATACCGCTGTCATTTGTTCCGATATATTCTATGTCGGAAAACGTGATATTCCGTATATCGCCCATTGCTTTATCGCGGTTCCATACCGAATCCGCAATGCGTATATCAAAGAGCTGCGCCCCGGGCGCGTCCTCAATTCTTATATTTTTAAAAGTAATATCCGATACCCTTGCATGATCGCCGTGATGAATACCCATAAGCGGATAGCCTGTAGTGGAATGAAGTATATCAATATTTTCAAACCGTATATTTTTAACACTGTCCGCACGAAGCTCTACTCCCACTTCAATCGGTCTTGCAAAATCGTTCCACAATACGGAATCCTTAAAAACAATATTCTCCGCATTTCCCGTCCCCAATGCTTTTACCACAAAGGAATCGTCCCATACTCTTGTAAAAATGTCGGATACCGTTACATTTCTCGAACCGCAAATGTCAATTCCGTCCGAATTGCCGCGGCAGCCGAAAATTTTTACATTTTTTATATTAACGTTGTCACAACCGTTTATTCTCAAGCTCCAGTCATTGCTGTCATCAATTATTATGCCGTCTATCACGACATTGCGGCAGCCTATTATATCAACGCTTCTTGCGTAATCCTTTCTCATTTCATATGTGTATTGCTCCATACACACTCTCCCCAAGCCGCATATCGTCAGATTTTCGCAGCCCTCGGCGCATATATTTCCGTTTATTACCGCACCCTCTTCAAGATATATAACGGTATTGCTTTCATGTACCAAAAGCGTGCCGTCTCGTTTTTCGCCTTTTCGCACGGTGATAATATGCTCCGCTCCTTGCGGCATTTTATATTCACCGTCATAAGCAAATATCAAAAGATTATTCTCACAGCTGCCGTTTATTTCCACGGAAAGCTTTACCGGCTTATCAACGGAAATGTATATTTTTCCGTCCCTTATAACAGGCTTAACCTTTGCACTTTTCGGGCGTACCGTAACATCATGCACTTTCGTTTCGGATTCAATAATAAGCTCGGTATGTTCATTTGCCGAAAACATAACATACTCCATTTTATCAACCGAATTATACGGTTTTGGGAAAATACTGCAGCTGTGTGTTGTAACCATTTTTCCGTTTTTCGACACCTTGTAATTCATTCCGCTGTCTCCTTTTTATTTTTTTTGCGGAGGGAACATATCCCTCCGCAAAAACATAATCAATTCACCGGGCCGACAGGCGCATTGTTGCCCATCTTGCTCATTTCAATTTTCTCAAATCCTGCTGCCTTTTCAAATACTTCGCTGTCATCACTGATTGTATAATCACCGTTTTGGTAATCCTTAAATCCGGGATCGGAGGTTGTAAGGTAGTTTGATGTTCCCTTTATCAGCTCGGGAGCTCCTCTTGTACCCTGCGGATTTACCGTACCGTTTGCCTGAGACAGCGGGAATTTGATATTTACAATTACGTTATTGTCAAATTCATTTGTTGCCACAGACTTATAGTACTCATTCTTAAAGGTTGCAAGCTCGGGATATTTTTCGGCAAATATCGGATTTGCCGCATACTTATTCGCAAGCTCTACCCTTTCCTTTTCCTCCGTTTTTGTCATATCCCATGTTGCACCCGGAGTATATGTGTTCCAGCCAAGGAAGGTTGCGGAGCAGTCCACAAACAGATTTCCCTTTATCATATTGCGGTTGCCCTGCGCGGTAACACCTATAACATTATTGGCATTGCTTGAACCTATATTTGCAAATACATTGCTGTAAATCTGCAAAGCGTGACCGTAGTTATCGGTTCTTATGCCGGAAACGTTAAGCTGCTTTGTATACTCACCAACGGGGAATATACCGATGTTATAGATATAGTTGTTTCTGATAACGGTTCCGCGCCACTGCGGCATATACTCATTTCTTGTGTAGATTGCGTCCATATCAAGACACTCTTTTACAGCATCATGAATTTTGTTGTATTCGATTACATGGTCATTGCCGTGGTAATTGAATATACAATGCGGAGCGTCATAAATATCGTTATATGCCACATGTATTGCGACTCCGTGCATTGCTATTGCCGGAACATAGGCCTTTTGCAGATAACCGACTCTGTGAATCTTGTTATTGATTATCGTGTTTCCGCTCGGAGTAAGCGTTTCAAGGTCTCCGCCCCTCAGATACAAGCCTGTGCCGCCTATATTCTTCATATGGTTGCTCTCTATATGCACATCGGTACCGTTTATTACAATACCGCCCGAACCGAAGTTGAAGATATTGCAGTTTTTAACCTCAATGCTGTTTACTCCGCTGCCGTCATCAACAAATCCGTCCCATACATGTCCGGGGAAGGTCTGTGCATCGGTGTACTTGTCAATATCGGCAATATATACCGATGAACCGGAGCCTTTCTTGAAGTTTGCACCGTTAAGGTCCGCACCTCTCGAAATCATCCAATCCTTAAAGCTGGGTATGCTGTAGCCTGCACTTGTACCCAGAACGGCATAGCCTCTGCCGCCTTTCATTGTTATATTGCTTACTGTAATATGCGATGCACCGTTAAAGTTAAATATAGGAGTCTTTAATGATGAAAGTCCTATGTCATAATTACCCGTCGAGAAATCTGACGGAGCATAATAATACAGCTTGCCGTTTTCACGGTCAATGTAATATTCGCCCTCTGTATCAAGCTCTTCAAGAAGATTCTGACCGAAGAACCAGCCGTTCGTATAATATGTATTAATTCTGCCCTCTTTAATTGTCAGAAGCTTCTTCGAGGTGTCTATCTTCTCAATCGGATATGTATTGTTCTCATAGTTTATCGAAACAGTACCTACAATATACGCGTCCTTTGCATCCTTCCATTTCGAAATTCTGTCATCGGAATATTTGAAGCCGAAAGCCTCGGTGTCAACATTTTCGGTCGGAACGGATATTGAGCCGCTGTTCGGATACCTTGCAAGCGTCTGATTTTCGTCATTTACAATAAGCTCTGCCTGTGCATAGCGTCCCTTATTGAAATAGTGATAACCGCGTGTGCTGAGTTCGCCGTAGTCCTCAATTCCATGCTCCTTAAGGTCTACCATAAGTACCTTTTCCGCTGCCTTTTGGTCAAGCATAACCTTTTTGCCCGCATCGTCCGCAGGCTTGAACCAACTCTTTTCAAGAGGTATCTGTCCCGATATGGTTACACTTTCGCCCGGATATGCAGTATATGTTATATTGCTGCCCTCTTTGCCGGAATCCTCGGCGGTAAATGTCATTCCTTCGTCCATATAATATGTACCGCCTCTGAGATATACGGTAACTCCGCCCTCGGGCAGTGAATTTGATGCATTCATCGCACGGATTGCTTCCTTTGCTTTTGCAACCGTTGCAAACGGCTGTGCCTCGCTTCCGTTGTTGCTGTCATTACCGTTTGTTGCAACATACAACGCCGCAGATGATGTAACCGTGCCGCCGTTGCCGGGACCTGTGCTTCCGTTGTTTCCGGGAGTTGGTATTCCGCCGTTTTTATCAATAAGCCTTACAGCTACCACTCCTGCTTCGGCTCTTGTGACATATCTGTCCGGCTCAAAGCAATTATTATGATCTCCGTTTATTATCTTTTTGTCATATGCAAGCACCACATACGGTTTATACTGTTCTCCTATTTCCGCATAATCGTAAATTTTTGCCTTTACCGCATTTTCATCAGCCACAGTATTGTCACTGAGTGCATTTGCGACAATCTTTGCCATACTGCTGCGCGTTACGGTCACTCCGTAATCGGTGTACTCGCCCTCATCAATCAAGCCTAATTCTATGGCTTTATTTATATAGGGCTGCGCCCAGTCCGCACCCGAGGCTTCTTCCTTATAGCCTAACGATTTTACAATTATGGTCAAAAGCTCCGCCACACTCACGCAGGCATCGGGGTGTATGGTTCCGTCATCATAGCCGTTGATTATTCCGTAGCTGTTAAGCCGCATTATAATTGATTTTGACCAATGGCTCTGCAAATCGGAAAATTCAGGCTCACGCTGCAAAGCGGCGAAGCCTGCCGACTGCAGCGATATAATCGCAGCAGTCACGGCAGAAATTGTTTTTATAAATCTATGTGCCATTTTTTTCCTCCTTTTAATGTCAGTATAATATTACTTGTTTGCTCTCCATTCGTCTATCTGTCGCTGAATTTCGGCAACTATCTTGTCGTCGCCCGCAGCGATGAGCTTTTGCTGAAATTCCTCATAAAGCTTCATCGGATCTGCCGCCGCACCGGAGTTCAGCGATGACTTATACTCACCCACAACTGCCGAAACCTGTGTAAGCTCCATCTTTATGGGATTGGTGTCAAGAGTAAATCCCTGAAGCTTTGACGGTGCTGCCGAATCGTTAACACTCTTTATAAATTCATTTTTCAGTGTCGGACTCTTATCCTTCATGTATATTTCATAGGCATTAAAGGTATTGCCGATTGCCCATTTATACTGACCGTAAGGGCTGTCCGAGGTAGGCTGCGATGTATAGCCTATAGGCTGAATTTCATTGTCGTTCACCTTTGTATAATGCTCTCCCTCTATTCCGTAAACAAGAAGATTATACAAATCCTTTCCCTTTTCCGTATTCATCAGCTCGATTAATTTCATTGCTCTTTCGGGGTGAGCCGAATTTATCGATATAGCCGTATTCGATGCGGACGCCGCATACGGAATGTAGTGCTTATCTTCAAGCGGTATTTTCACATAAGCGGTGTTTCCTGCTGCTTTTTTGCTCTCGATTTCAGAGCTTGTCGGCATATATCCCTGACCTATAAGGTAGTTTCCGCCGCCCTTTACTTCATAAACCTCGTTTCCTACATTTTCTGCCGTGAGAATATCCTTTCTGATATAGCCTTTGTTAAACCAGTCTGCATATACCTCAACAAATGTCTTGTACTCGGGAGTTCTGTAAAGGTTTATCGGAGTATAATCATCGCCCGTTGCTTTAATCTTGTACGGATTGCTTATCCATTCATATCCCTTTTCAACATGATCCGCAAATCCGAATACACCCTTTTTCAAATCTCCGCCGTCTTTTATCATCTTTATGTATTCCTCGATTTTATCCCATGATTCCTTATCCATGGTTTCCTTTGAGGCAAAGAATGATGCAAGCTCCTCAATATTGATTTTATCCTTGTATTTTTCATATATATCAATCGGGAAATCCAGTGATGATACATACGATACCATCTGCTGCATACACGGAATACTGTAAAGCTTTCCGTCAACACGCTGCTTATCCATAATTGCTTCGGGAATCTGATCCCAAAGTGACGGAGCAACTTTATCTATCAAATCGTCCAGCTCCATATATGAGCCTTTGTTGACCTCACTTACGTAAGGCAGCATCCAGCCGTGCCATGCAATGTCGACATCCTCCTGCGATGCACTGGCAAGCTTCCATTTTTCGGCATAGTCCGACGAGCTTACGCACTGGAATTCAACCGTTGTGTTTGGCAGATAATCGGGAAGCATCTGATTGAACTTATCCCATACCTTCTGCGAATCTCTTTGTTCTCCGGGGCCTACAAAAATCCATTTCAATGTTACCTGTTCATCTGCATTGTCCGCTGTTTTTGTGGTTTCCGAGCAGCCTGCCGCCGTTAAAAGCATAACTGCCGCCGATGCCGCCGCAACAACTTTTCTAAATTTTTTCATTATCTATCTCCTCCTGTTTAAAATTATTTCGGACTATCTGAATATTACAACCAGCTTCGGTGACCACCAGAATGAATTGATAAGCACTTTATCACCCTTGCGCAAATCCGACGAGGAAGAATTATACACCTTGCCGTCACTGCTTTCATATCTGTAGGTAGTACCGTTTACAAGCATTGTCTGATTTACTTCCACACCGCTGCTGTTCATATAGCGAACCCATGCTGTTCTTCCGTTTTCCGAAACGGAAACAATCTCCGCTATCATATTTCCGCTTCTTTGAATGTGATCTCCGTTTATACGGATCGGACCGACATCGTCCACGCGTACAACAACACGTATCTGATTGATTTTTTCGTTTGCCGTGGTATATTCTATAACGTCTCCGCGTTTCAGATCATTAACCGTTACATTCGTGTAATCAACTCTCTGATTCCATGTTCCGCCCGGCTGGAAGTACTGCACATCGGGATCGACATACTCGCTTGCACCTCCGATAAACTGGAGCAGACAGCATTCGTCACCCTCATCATCTATCGCTTCAATAACCTTATCTATTATTACGGGCGTATTGTAGCTGCTTGAGCTTGTTGTATTCGACACAACAGCTCCGAGACTGCCGCCCGCACCCGCATCATAGAAATACAGCGGTGCCGGCAGTGAAACATCTGTTGAGGAAAGCTTTGTAGCAATTTTATACTGCTTTTCCTTTGTCTTATCGCTCGGTATCATAAACTGCACGGTTTTGCCGTCAACAAAGGTATACGGTCTGTTTTCGGCTAAATTTTTATAGAAACGCACACCACATTCAATTCCGCTGTCATTCTTCGGGTGATCGTTCAGGATAAATTCGTTTTCCGCGCCCGTGTAATAGCCCTCACCGATTTTATTCTCTGCCGTTTCAAGCTTTGTTACCTTTGAGTCATCATCATTTGATTTATATATAACCAGCTGATGAACGGTTCCGTTTTCTCCCGTCTGCTTAAGCTTTTCGGGAATTTGTGATTTCGCGGTCTTTGCTCCGTTTACGCTTATGTTTTCGGCAAAATCAAAATCCTTAAATTCTCCGTCCTTTGTGAACAGACGCATTGAACCTGTTTCCGTATTTTCATCATACCAGCAGCGTACAACATACGCATAATTTTTTGATGCAACCGAGAGAACAAATCCGGCACATCGGTTAAAATAATCTATATAATATGTGCCCTCTTCATTTATCATCGGCTCGTATGTGTTTGCTTCGCCTTCTTCAATACGTGCTTCGTAATCATCGGTAAAATCGTATATGTTTCCGTCATCCAGCTTAACGCTGCGCTTGCCGTCTTTTTGCAGGCTCACAGCTTTTCCCGTTATTTGGTTATTGGATATATATACTTTTGCAAGCACATCACCTGCGGTATTTTTGCTGAATGCCACCGAAAGTACACTGCCTGCCGTTATACTTGAAAAATCCGCTTCGGCACCGTCCGCATAATATGTTGTAAGGAAATCATCATCAAAATCAAATGTACCTCTGTCATATTTTGTGGTTACGGCACAGTCTGCCGCCATCGCCTTATCAACTATAAATGTTTCGTATGATTTTATGATCACCACATCGTATGTTGACTTTCCGCTGTTTGAAATCAGTCTGATCGATCCGTTGCTCACAAGCAAATCCGCATCCGATACAACATCAAGTCTTTTGCCGTTGCAGATAAAGATTGCATCGTCAGCAATTTTTGCGGTTTTCTGCTTGTTGTCAACATAATAGTTCACACCCGACTTTGTTGTGCTGTCGGCTATATCAGTATCTTGTATATCCAAATACGATGTCTTGCTGTCAATAACCACATGCAGCGCAGTGTTTCCGTTATTGTTATCAGCCTTGTAATACACCTTAACGCGCATACCTATGTAATCCGAAAAATCTATGCTTCCGGCTTCAAGCAGCTCACCGCCTATTTTCACAACATTGCTTTGATAGCTCTCATAACTGCCTGCAAGCGAGGTTTCGCCGTATGCCTCAACCATACCGGTATAGCTGTAGATGTTGAGCTTATAGCTCATATAAGCTTCATCATTGTTTTTATCCTTAATTACTCCGTTTTTGCCATACCCGGTTGTTTTTATATAGTCACGGCTTTCAAGTATATTTTGTATAATAACCGCTGCATCAGCATATGAAATCTGCTCCGCGATCTTGCCGCTGACACCTCTTAACATATCGTTTGTAACCGCCTGCGAATAATATCCGTCCGGGAACCCGCCGGCATTTTCAGCCCAGTCGGCATATCCGGTTATTGTAACCATAACCTTTACTACCTCGCCCACCGTGATTATTTCATCCGGCTTAAAATCGGCATTATCATATCCTATCATTATACCGCGGTCGTAAAGATATTCGATGCTTGCCGCAGCATCATGCTCCGGCAAAACATCTGTATATATTCTTCTCGGGGTTTGGGACAGCTCATTTTGAGCGCCGAGCATATTCACTATAATCCGTGCAAATTCCGCTCTTGACACTGCCTGTCCCGACTGCTCCTCAGGAATTCTCTGAAAAATCCCTATATCGTTCATAAGCGACACAGCCTCGCTTTGCTTCGGAGACAGAGTTGCGTCCTCCTCGGCAATCGCCGCACCCGAAAACATTACAAGGCACAGCACAGCCATTAAAAGGCTTATTGTTCTTTTCATACAGTTATCTCCTTTCGCAGATTACGTTAATCGGCATTGTTAAGCTTATCATACATACGTCTGAGCATAACTGCCGCCTCGGCACGTGTGGCACTGTTCTTCGGTGCAAACAGCTCATCTGTAACTCCGTTTACAAAGCCAAGCTCCTGAGCTTCTGCAATATAATCGTATGCCCAATAGCTTATACTGTCAATATCATTGAAATACAATGACTTTCCCGTTTCAAGCTTTCTGCCGCTCTTGCTGTTATATGCGGAAACCACAACCTTTGCGATTTCCTCTCTTTCGATATTCTTCGACGGATTGAACAATCCGTCATAGCCGTTCATATAATCATTGCTGCGGCAGGTCTGAACATATCCCGAATACCAGTCATCGCTCACCACATCGAAAAAGCTGTTTTCGTACGGAGTTTCGCTAAGTCCCATGGCACGGGTTACAAGCGCCGCGAATTCCGCTCTTGTTATCATATCGTCGGGACGGTACATTCCGCTTTCATCACCCGATGCAATGTTGAGCTTTGCCATATATTCTACATCTTCTCTCGCCCAGTGGTTTTTCATATCCTTAAAGGTCAGCAGGAATGTGTCGAGCTTATCCTCGTCACTCTTCTCGTCCTTTAAAGATGTACTCGGTGCGGCAACCGAGCTGCCTGTGCTTGTGTTTGCTGTTGACGGCGCGGTACCTTTGGAGCCGCCGCCACCGCCTCCGCCGCCTCCGCCGCTGCTGTTACCGCTGTTTCCAGATGAACTGTTTATTTTATCGAGCTGCGCGGTAAGCTCGGCTTTTATCGGCAAATCATAGAAGCTTTTAAGAATTTCTCTGGCATTTTGTATATCGGCCGTATTCTTTGTATATACAGCCTTATTCACTGCTGCCGATGCGACATTAAGCTCCAGCGTTATTTCATAGACCTTAAGCTCATCTATCATGACCGTGCCGTCACATTCGATGTATATATTATCATTGAACGAGGCTTTTTGCTTTCTGTAGTCATGCGATGCTTTAAGCTCCGTATAGCTGCCGTCTGCTTTTACCGATGCAAGCAGTCCGTCTTTTTCGGATACAAGCTTTATTGTTTTTCCCGTATCCGCCTTTACTTTTGCTTCAAATCCGTAGCTGCTGTCATTTGTCATGGCGACTGCCTGGTATGCACCGCCGCCCTCTGCTTTGAGCACGGTATTTTCACCGTCCTGCTCAACCGTCAAAGTAGATTTATCTTTAGGCTGCCAGCCGTTTGTTGTTCCGTCGGAAAGATTGCCGTTTATGCAAAGATTGTCTGCTTTTTTCACCGTAAGCTCAAATTTCTTTTCCAGTGACGCTTTATTTTGCTTTACAACCTGTGTAAGCGTAACCTTTTCATCGGCTCTGCTCGGACGTACAACCGTTCCGTCGATTTTTATTATATCCTCGTTGCTGCTTCTCCATATTACGGTGCTTGCAAAGGTTCTTTTCGGCATAAGCGATATATTTTCCGTTACCGGAATTGATGTATCGATTTTAAACTCTGCCATATCCTCTGCGGCTTTTCTTAAATCGGTATACAGAAGAGCTACCGTTTTTTCACAGCTGATACTTTCATCGGCAGCAGCCGCAGCTTTTATTTTTATCGTACCCAGAACCGCTTGGCTTCCTACCGTAAGCACACCCGTTTCCGTATTAAGCGATACATTATCCGCAGGCATTGTTTCTTCCTGTTCAAGGCTCCATATCGTTTCGGCATTTCCTATGAGGTTTCCTATCTGATCATAAACCTTAACGGGATATGCAAAGCTTTGCGAGCCGCTGTCGGGAATATATATGCTTTCCTCGCCCTCGGAAAATTCTATTTTTTTCGGTGCTCTCATTGAAATTTTTACTGTCTTTTCCTCCTTATTGGATGGTCTGCTCAATGAATATGCCTCAAAAACAATTTCACCCGCTTTTACGTCCTTTGTAATTGTAAGGCGTCCGCTTTCGCTGTCATATTCGGCACCGTCGGGAATTTCGACAGGTGCAAGATGCACCCCTCTTGACATTTCCCTGCCGTCTGTTCCGATTACTTTTGCAGAAAATTCGTATACCTCGTTTTCTTCACCCTCAAGAGGTATTGCCAGACTGTCGGGACCTTGAATTTCAATATGGTCCTCATCGGCAACGGTTATTGTAAAGTCCTGTGTCTTTCCGCGCTCCGTAACGGCTCTGTATTTGAGAGTGTGTCCGCCCGTAACGGTACTGTCAACCGCAAGACGGATTGACGTATCGTTTATCGGCTCCGAGGTAATTCCCGAAGGCAGTGACGATGCAAGCTCAAAGCTTGTGATTGCATCGGACGATATTTCACCGCGGCAGTTATAATTTACAGGCTCAAGAGTGTAAGTATCCGTTCCCTCTGTAGGAATTTCTATTCTTTCCTCATTAAGCTCCATATGCGCGTTCATTACATCATAATACTGCCATGCACCTTCACTGTTCTTTTCCATAATAAAGAGTTTCTTATCCGATGCTGCAATAAATTTATCGTTGTCAACAGCAGTGATTGAACGTATTTTCTCGGTATTTTCTTCGCCCGTTCCGGGTTTGGCTATCTCCCACGGCACATCAATGGTAAGTGATGTACTGTCATTGGGAGCTATATAGAATTTACCGGTATCCGTTCCTACGGCAACATAATCGTTCGATGCACCTGCTGCCGTATACATTGCCGTGTTTGAGGTTCCGTCCGAAAGTACCATTGCCGTAAAGTTTGAATATTGTACCTTACTTGACGAAAGAACTCTTATAGCGGCGGTTGAGTTTACAACAACCCAGCCGTCAAAGCCGTTTACCCATACCATGTCGGTCGGGTGAGCCTGAATATTCTGAACTGCCGAGCTTAATGCACCCTCACTGTCAATCATCCATGATTTGTACTGATCCGATACCATATAATTATACGGTTCATTAGGTGTTACACCTATCGCCTTACCGTAGGTATTGTTATTCGGTGTCGGATCAATTACATAAATCTCGGGATCGCTTACCAGATCGGAGCATACTTTAATTCTCGCTCTTGACGAAATAACCAGCTTATCGCCGTTCGTTGTTATTGTCTGGTTCGTACCGTTTATATTGTCATTCTTAACAGCCGTCCATGTCTTTGCATCAGATGAATAGTAAACCTTGTTATTCATCTGGGCAACGAATTGCTGCATAGCGTCCCACCATACTATTGTCTGGTTCGTCTGCGGATTGGCATTATGGATTCCCTGTGAAAAATCTTTGGTTTTTGTCCATGTTTCCATATCGTCCGACACCCATATCTGCGCCGGAGTCCACGTTTTATCGCCCAGCTTCTTTGCAACTGCCGCATACAAGCCCATTTCCGGGCTGTAGCAGGTATCGACAAATGTGTATTCACTGCCGAGCATGCTCTCCGCCCTGACCGGGCTTATTGCCGCTGTGTTAAGCAGCATAAGCGCAGTCATAACAGCCGATAATATTTTTCTTTTCATACACTCACCCTTTCTTACTGTACCCCTACGGGTTCGCCGTCCAAAAGTCCCATATTCTTAAAGTCAAGCTTCGGGAAGTCCGGGATTTTTGTATAAACCTCACTGTCATCTTTAAGCGTAAAGTCTTTCTTTGAGTAATCTATAAATCCGGGATCGGATTTCGTCACTATATTGTCCGCTGCATCAACCAGCTGTTCGGCTGCATTATACCCCTGTGCTTGCTGTGTCTGATTAAGCGAGCTGATAGGAATACCGATATTCACCACTACATTGCCCTTAAAGCTGTTGTTTTTCTGATATGCTGCAAAGTGATGCTCAAAGAAATGTGCCACTTCGGGATTTTTTTCGGAATATTTCGGACTGTATATCTGCCACTGACTGTATATATTCTTTACACTGTCAGACTGCAAATTCCATTTTGCATCTGGATTATATGTATGTGCGCCCTCGTATGTACCCGAGGTATCAATGAAAATATTATTATTCACAACATTTTCAATTCCCTGCGCGCATACACCTCTTATTCCGTTTGCGTCCTTGATACCTATATTATAGAATACATTTTCCGTCACCTGAAGTCCGTTTCCGTTATTATCGCTTCGTATTCCTGCCACATTCATCTGCCTTTCGGTAAATATCTGCTGTCCCAAATCATGGATATAGTTGCGTCTTATAACTACATTTCTTTCCCAAGGATACTGATATACATTAAGATATATAGCATCCATATCATGGAATTCTTTTACCGCATCATAAATATTATTGTATTCCACCGTGTGGTTCGGACCGTAGATTATCATTGCCGCATGCGGCATATCATGTATTTCGTTATGGCTTACGTTCACCCCTACCGATTTATAACCCAAGGTTATACCCGACTGATACGAACGCTCTATCTGAGCCGCCTTGTATATGTGATTGTTTACCACACTGTTTTCGGAGGAAATTATGTTGTCATAGTCTCCGCCGTTCATGCTTACTCCGGTTGAGCCTATATCATGAATGAGGCTGTTTTTAACGGTGCTGTTTGTGCCGTTAATGTATATACCGTTTGTACCCATATCGGAGATTTCGCAGTTTTCCACATTGAAGCTCTTAACTCCCGTTACTCTTATGCCGCCTGCACGGGATGCCGTTATTTTAAGGTTTTTAAACGTCACGTTTTTCACATCCGAGCCTGTTATAAGATTTTCGGTGTTCTGCGAAAGCTGTATATCCGATTTTTCCCCGAAGCTGCTGTCGGGATACAGATACAGCATTTTTGTATTACGGTCTATGTAGTATTCACCCGGTTCGTCAATTTCCTCAAAGATATTTTCATAGCGTATGAAATGCTTTGAATAATAGCTTGTTACCGAGCCTTCTTTAAGGGTTATCTGTCCGTTTTCTATCTTGTCTATTGGGAAATATCCGTAGAAATAGTTTGGTCCGAGTACTCCCGATGTATATATCTCATTTATATTTGTTTTCCACTTTGTAGGACGGTCATAGTCTATCTTGTAAACCGCGCCTTCAAGTACTCCTTTCTGACTTCTTGCTCCGCTGCGCACAATCTCGGTTGTACCTGCCCAATCCTTGTTGGGCCATCTTGAAAGCTGCTGTCTGCTGCCGTCTATGTACAGCTCCGCTTGCGGAAGCTCTCCCGATGCAATAAGAAATCCACGTCTTGAAAGCTGTCCCAAATCCGTTATGCCAAGCTTATTTAAGTCTATCTGCACAACCTTATTCGCTGCCGACTTATCCAAAAGCTTTGCCGCCATATCCTTGTCTATCGGCTCAAATTCACTGTACGGCAATGCTTTGCCGCCTGTTATCCTTGCCGTTTCGCCCGGATATGACATATATGTTACGGGGCTTTCGTCCGTTCCCGAATCATCGGAGGTAAGCTCAAACGAGCCGTTCATCACATAATCTCCGCCGCGGAGATAAACCGTTATGCCTCCGTTGGGATATGCTCCGCCCGATATTATCTCCCTTATGCTGTCACGCGCTTTTTCAAGAGTCTTGAACGGTTTTTCTATCGAACCGTCATTTGAATCGCTGCCGTCATTTGAAACATAGAACAAATTGCCCGCTTTTATGCCGTTATTGTCATCTGCTCCGTTATTTCCGAAGTCTCCGTTTTCAATCATACGGTTTATAATCACGCACGCTTCGGCTCTGGTTGTACTGCGTTCGCTCCTGAAGCTGTTGTCCTGATAGCCGTACATCAGCTTGTTTGCATATGCCGCCAACACATATTCCTTTGAATCATTATATATATCATAATAATCCGAAATGCGCGATATTAAATAGTCTCTCTCGCTGCCTACAACCCTGTCTGCGCCTATCGCCCTTACGCATATTCTTGCAATTTCGCTGCGCTTTATAGGACGGGTATAGCTGTCAAACTCATCACTGTAAATAAGCTTCTCTTTCAAAGCCGCATCTATATACGGCTTTGACCAGCTCCATTGCTGCTGCGGTACCTTAATACCCATAGCAGCAATGGTCATTTTCAAAAATTCATCTACGTTAACGCTGCTGTCCGGTCTAAAGCAGCCGCCGTCGCCCTGTACAACTTCCTGTCGGGTAAGCTTATCTATAAATTTTTCAGCCCAATGCCCCTGTACATCTGTGTAGCTTGCAGATACGGATATATTGCCTATACAGATTGCCGAAGCCAATGCAAGAATCAAAGCTCTTTTCTTCACACCGCATTCCTCCATTAATGTAATTTGAATTTTATGGTCTTTTTACTTTATCAGTCCGAATGATGACATAAGCATATTCGGAAAATCACCGACAAGCTTTTTCGCATTCTGCGAAAGCTCAAAATTGCCGTTCTTGTAATCCGCAAATCCCGGATCGGAAGTACCGACATAATTGCCGCTCGCGTCCGTGAGCTTTACATTTCCTCTGTAGCCCTCCGCGTTAAGCTGCACCTCATTTTCTGCATTGTCATTGTATTTGCTTAACGGGAAAGCAATATTTACTGTTATATTGTTTTTAAATTCGTTTGTCTTTGAAAAGTTCGGATGCTCTTTAAAGAAATTATACAGCTCCGGGAAATATTTTCCGTAAACCGGAAGATATGTATCCATCCCTTTTTTAAGCTCCGAAACCTTTACACCGTTTATCGTATCATTATCACCGTAAAGACAGCCGTTCTCATCTGCTGTCTTTTCAACATATTTCTGAGTGTTTATATATGTTTCATTGCAATCCACAAACAAATTATTTACTATCCTGTTGTGTGTCCCCTCCGCGGTAACGGCTCCGATATTGTTATTGTTTCCGTCGCCTATTCCGACAAACAGGTTTCCGAAAACATTAAGTCCGCAGCCCTTGTTATCGGTACGGATTGCACGCACGTTTATCTGGTGTACTCCGTTTATCGAGCTTTTTCCTATATCATGGAAGTAGTTGCCGTAAATCCTGTTTCCCCTCTCCCACGGATAATTGGAGTTATTTGCATACAGCGCATCCATATCGCTGAATTCCGTAACAAGGTTATCAAACTCGTTTCCGTATATTTCATTGTTCACGCCGTAGAATATCATTCCCGCATGAGGGCCGTCATGAATATGATTTCTCGCCGCCGCTGCACCGACACACCGATAACCGAAGTTTATACCTGCTTTATAGCTTCTTTCAAGTCTTGCAAAATTATAAATATCATTATTGCATACAAGATTATAATTCGGTATTATTTTATCATAATTTCCGCATCTTGTAAACTCTATACCGTTTTGTCCCACGTCATGTATACGATTATTACGCAGTGTTATTTTATCGGAAGCGTCAAGACGTATGCCGTGAGCACCGAAGCTGTTTATATCACAGTTTATAAAGCTGATGCCGTGGTTATCGTTTCCGGTAACGGCAGAACCTCTGCCGCCTTTAAAGGTCAGATTTTCAAAAATAATATTCCGGCAGCCGTCAAGCCTTATCAATGAATTAACGGATGTATTTAACGTGCTGTGCGTGGGCATTGTAAGTGTCAGCACCGCGTTTTTGTCCGTATTCTCCGGCGGATAGAAATACAGTATTCCGTCCTCACGGTCTATGTAATATTCGCCCGGGGAGTCGAGCTCCTCGGGGATATTTTCGAATCTGAAATAAGGCGAGGTGTAGTATTTCATTACCGCACCCTCTCTTAAATAAAGGCGCCTGTTTTCATTGTCAAAGCTGCTTACGGGATAATAGTCAAATTCATAATTAGGACCGAGAGTTCCCGAAAGCCACACATCGCTCTGCCTGCTCCACTGCGACGGACGGTCATAATCCACCGTAAAGCTGCAGCCGTCTGCGATGCCGCTCTTTGACCTTGTACCATACTTATCAACCGATTTCAGTCCGACAAATCCGTCATTCGGCCACCCTGCAAGCTTTTGCACAGTGCCGTCAAGACTCAATTCCGCCTGCGCCTCCTTATCCGCCGAAATAAGATGACCGCGGCGTGAGATTTCACCGTAATCGGTAATTCCGGCAGCTTTTAGGCTGTACTGTAAAATCTTCCCCTGCGCGGGCTTGTCAACAATTTTATCCGTAAAGCTGTCGGATGCTGCTGTCATATCCGACAGCTTTATATCCGTGCCGCCGTTTATTGTAACGCTTTCATTGCGATATGCGCTTATGCGCAGCGGCTTATACCATTCTGCCGAATATGACATATTTACGGTATCGGTTACATAATATACACCGCCGCGCATACATATTTCATTTGCCTGTACCTCCCCGGCAAGCTCCAATGCCTTTTCAAGAGTTTTTACCGGGTGGTTATATGTCCCTTTTGCCGAGTCGTCTCCCGAATTTGCCGAAACATATATTTTTTCCTGACCGTCCGTTAATTGAAAGGGGTTGAAACTCCTCTCAGAGGATGCATACCGTCAAGGCTGTTCCATACGAATATACGCATTTCCGAGCCGGATTCCACATCATCGGCTACCGGAACATCCAGAGTTTTTGTTTCGGCATTGTAATCTGATACGGTCATAGGTTTTGACGCAGCTGTCTGCACAAGTTTTCCGCCCGTATAAATTGCCGCTATAATTGTCAGGTCAAGTGGCGCAGGCTGCTGATTATCAACATCAACACTTACTGTAAGGCTTTCGCCCGGTGTCAGTGTTACGTCACTGTGCAGTGCTGCATTCTTGTATTCATAGCTGCCGCCGATGTTCTTATCGATAACCGCAACCGCACTGTCCGTACCGTTGCTTGCCGTTGCTATAAAGCGGTCGCCCGTTGTCTTGAATACGTTTGTCATGCCGTATGTGATTTCATCGTCGGTTGTTACCGCCCCAACAGCATTGCTTGCAAGACTGTATCCGTTTTTAAAATCTTCGGAATCGGGCGCTGTATAAATTTTCCCGTTAGGACTTGTCAGCATGAATACCGAATCGTTTGTATCTATTGCATTACATACAATACCGCCTGCCACAACCGGACCTTGGATTGCTTTATCATCTGCTGTGATGGCTTTTGGTATAATTACGGTTCTGAGATTTTTATCTACGACTGCAACAAATTTGCCGAGATTTTTACTGTAAACCGCATCTGTCAAATCACCGTTTCCTATTCCCAATACATTTGAATACTGACTGTTTATGAATGAACGCACTACACTCCACTTACCAATTTCTTCCGCAGAGGAGTTTGAATTGTCTCTTACAACACCGAGATAAGCCTGTGCCATAAGTACTGCCGGATCTGCTTCGTCGCTTACCGCTATCTGATTTAATGTGGTAATGGCTGCCGGAATATTGCTCAGTGTGCTTACATCTGCAACTTCCGATGCGTAATCTTTATTCCATGCGGTGTATTTCATAAGTTTACGAGCGCCGTTTGTTGTATAAAGATTGCCGCCCGCAATTCTGATGTCGGCATTAAGAGCCAGTCCCGTATAAACAGTGCCCTCCGCATCGCCTTCGTCCGCATATCCCTTAACAACATTCCAATTCACGCCGTCTGACGATGTGAGAGAATAACCCACATGATCTTTTGTAGATGCCGAAACAATGAATATTCCCTGTGACTCCCACCATACAGAGCCGTTTCTTACTTCGCTGTAACCTGTAAACACACCTTTATTATAATTTCTCTGTGAAAAAGTGTATCCGGTATAGGTGTTTGTCCAGTTAAAGCCGTCCGATGATGTGAAAATTTTTCCGTAATATTTATCGTCCGAATCCGCTGATGTTGTATCGCCGTATACTATGTATTTGCCGAGAGTTTCACTGTATGTACCGCCGATAAGTCTTACTCCCTTGAACGGGTCTTTATCCTCTGTCGGTTTTACCGTCGGTTCGCCTATAGTCAGATACTTCGGAACATACTCCGTAATATTGCAGTACTCGCTGAGATTTCCTTTATAAACATTCTTTTTGCCCAGTGCAACAAAGCTGCTGCCATCGTCCGAAAATTCTATGTTTTTAATAGGTTCTGCCGCTGCCGTTTTTCCCGTTTCAACAGGGATTTGTGTCCACTGTGTATCTGCCGTTATTACGGTATTGGGGGTATAATACATTGTACCGTCGCTCATACCTATGACAATAACGTTATCGTTTGCGGCTATTCCTGTAACCGTTACACCGTCCTTAATCTCATACTGACCGAAATGCTTCGGATCGACTGCCGCATAAAGATTGCCCGTATCTGTCACCGCAAGGAACTGGTCTGCACCTTTTGCATATATCATATCGGTAACCGTTGCCGGTATCGAACCGCCCGCATTGCTGTCTACCGTTTCCCATGTGCACGGTGAACCCGGAGTCATTTTTACATAATACTGATATTTTGAACCTACCGTATACATATAAATATCACCGTTTGAATCCTTCGGCTTTGCCGCTACCGAGCGAAACGCAAGCGCCCCTACAAGCTTATTTTTATTGTTGCCGTACTGTTTTGTCGTAAGATTGTCCTGTGCGTTTACCGAGCTGTCAGAAGAGCCGCCCGCAAGCAGAAGATATTTATCCTCCGTTGTGAGATATGTATTTGTCGACCAATGTATGTTGGCATTTTCATTCCATGTAATTCCGTCCGTTGATGTGAATGTTGTAGCGGCTCCGTGAGCAACAAAAACGTTTTTATCTTCCCAATACACAAGCTGCTGCTGCGATGCCGGGTTATGGGAAATATTTGCTTTTGAAATTTCTTTCTTCTTTGTCCAGTTCAGACCGCCGTCAGTGGAGGTATAGAGCTGCGCACCTGTCAAATTACTGTTTTTAGCCATAGCAACATATGTGTCGCCGTGATGCGCAATATCTATGAATTGATAATCTGTATCCAAAGATACGCTGCCCTCGGCATGCGTCGGAGCTGCGCCCAATGTGCCGAACACCATGCTCAGCGATAAGATGAATGAGAACACTTTTTTGTTTTTCATTTCGTTTTTCCTTTCCTTTGTTAAATTTTTTATATAGCCTGCGCCCTTTCTTGCATAACCGCAGGATATTTACATTAATTAACCCTTTACCGCTCCGACCGTAAGACCTTTTGCAAAGTACTTCTGGAAGAACGGGAACACTACCAGCATCGGACCGGCAGCCACCATACACATTGCAAATCTTATAGTTTCCGACGGGAGCTGTGTGGCGTCCATATCGATTCCCGCTATCGGTGTGCTTTCCGCCATGTTCTTTACAAATTCAACCTCACGCAGTATCTTTTGCAGCAAATACTGCAAGGAATACAGATTGGTTGATTTTATGTATATCAGCGCCGTGTTCCAGTCGTTCCATCTTGCCAGAAGCGTTAAAAGCGATATTGTGGCTATAACCGGCTTTGAAAGCGGAATTACTATTTTAAAGAATATTCTCAGCTCACTTGCTCCGTCAATTTTAGCCGCCTCCGTCAATGACTGCGGAAGTCCCTGGAAGAATGTTCTTATTACTATTACATGGAATGCATTTACAAGATTGGGAAATATATATACCCATACGGTGTTTCCCATATGCAGGTACCTTGTTATCCATATATAGCTCGGAATCAATCCACCCGAAAACAGCATTGTGAAAAATATAAAGAATGTAACAAGCTTCTTATATTTATAGTTCGGCTTTGAAAGCGGATAGGCAAGCATTGCCATAACGATTACTCCCAGAAATGTTGCCGCCAGCGAATAGAATATTGTTATCTTGTATGAGTCCAGCAGCTGCTGCGGATTTTTGAAAACATACTTATATGCCTCCGTTGAAAAATGCGACGGTATGAGCTTGTAGCCCTCAGCTATCAAAGACTGTTCATTGGTGAACGAAGCCGAGATTATCAGCACAAACGGCAGTATAAATAGTAACGAACCCAGACAGAACAGCAGATTTATTATTATCTGAGGAATTTTATTTTCTCTTTTTTTCATTTTTCTGCCCTCCTTAGAACAACGAATTTTCCGGTGAAATTTTCTTGACTATTAGGTTCGTTCCCACTACCATTATAAATCCGACTACCGACTGGAACAATCCGACAGCTGTTGTCATTCCTATATCATCACCCGTTCTCAGTCCGCGGTATACATATGTATCAATAATATCCGTTGTCGGATACAAGAGACCGATGTCTCGCGGAATGGTGTAGAACAATCCGAAATCACCCTTTATGATATGTCCGACATCGAGGATTGTAAGTATTACCATAAGCGGTACGAGTGACGGCAGCGTTATATATATAATCTGTTTGAATCGGCTTGCGCCGTCCACCTGTGCTGCTTCAAACAGCTGTTCATCAATACCCATAAGCGCCGCATAATACATTATTGTTTTCAGTCCCACCGTTTTCCACAGATTTACTATCGGCAGAATGAATACCCAATACTTCGGTTCGGAATACCATTGCAGTCCCTCACCGCCGAATTTCCGTATAATGTTATTTAACACTCCGAGATTCGGTTCAAGAAGCATATATGTTATGTAGCCTACAATTACCCATGACAGGAAGTGCGGCAGTATCATGCTTGTCTGATAAAATTTCAGTGCGGCACGGCTTTTTACTTCATAAAGCAATATTGCCACAAGCACCGCAGCAATGATTCCCAGAACTATGAACAGCAATCCGTATCCGACAGTGTTTCGTCCTATACGCCATGCATCCTGCGATGAGAAGAAGAATTTGAAATTATCCAATCCCACCCATTTGCTTTTGAAAATTCCGAGATTGTTTCTGTAATCCTTAAATGCGATTATAATACCGAACATCGGAATATATGCAAAAAGTATCAGCAGTACAATTCCGGGAATAAGCAGAATTGACAATTCGGCATTATCTTTAAAGTCTTTCCATCTGCTCTTTTTGGAGACAGCTTTTTTTGTATTTATTTTTTCGGATACATTCATAGATGGTTTCCTCGCTTTCTCTTTTTCTCTTGTTTACATTTTATCACGCTGTATAATAACCGCGCAAGAATAAAAAATTTACATTTTGTTAATTTCTTTACCTCATTTTCCGTCACCGTTTAAAAATTCGTTTTCGCACTTGAATAATAATAATTCGTATGCTATACTATTTATAAAAGTGAGGTTTTACGCCAAGCTTCAATTATATAACAAAACAGGAACAGTCATACAAGAGAGGTTAATATGTACAAAGCAATAGTTGTAGATGATGAACAAATCATCAGAAAAGGCATATCGTCTTTCATCAACAGCTGCGACACCGGCTTTGAGGTGACAGCCGTGTTTAAAGACGGTGACGAGGCGATAAGCTATCTGGACACCCACAATATTGAGCTTGTAATATCGGACATAAAAATGGTACACGTATCGGGCATAGAGCTGGCTCAGTATATATATGAGAACATGCCTCATACAAAGGTAATACTTCTGAGCGGTTATACCGAGTTTGAATATGCAAAAGCCGCAATCAGGTACAATGTTAAGGAATACATCACCAAGCCGACCGATTTCGGTGAGCTGAAAAATATTCTTATAAAACTGCATGACGAAATATCCGAAGAGCAAAAAGGGCATATCAATAACTTTTTTGATACCATTAAGCAGCTTTATGCCGCGCTGATTTCCGGCAGCGACACCGAAGCACTGAACCTTTTTAAGTATCTCTTGGACAGCTATACTCATGACAACGAATGTCTGGGACAGTATGTATTCAATATTTTTCAGACGATATTTGACCACATGTATGCAAATCTGAAAATCCAGCCGTCGCAGGAATTGCTTGATTACAAAAAGCTTCCCTATATCGAAAGCCATGACGAGATATATGCTTTTTCCCAACAGCTGCTTAACGGTGTAATAAATCAGATAAACGCAAGAGAAAAGAAAACGGACGATATTGTTATCAATAAGCTGATACAATTTATAAACGAAAACTTTTCCGAAAACATCTCGCTCCAGGACGCAGCCGACAAGGTATTTTTCGCACCTGCATACTGCAGCCGTTTTTTCCGTGAGCATACCGGCGAGAAATTCAGCGATTACCTTTTGAGAGTGCGTATGGAAAATGCGGTGAAGCTGTTAAAAGAGCATAAAAATATAACCGAAATAAGCAAAGAGTGCGGGTACAGGAGTTCCGGATATTTCACACGTGTATTTAAAGAATATTATAAATGTACACCGAGTGAATATATACGTAATTTCTGACAGATATAAAGGAAGCGGCATATGAAAAAGATAAAAAGTAACTGGAGCTATATACACAATTTCAGCCTGAACAGCCTGTTTTGGAGAACATTTATTATAATCTCCCTGCTGCTTATAGTGCCGTTTGTTTCGCTCAGCATCATTTTCACTTCAAAAACATTTAAAAATATGCGCAATGAGATTTCGGCAGAAAATGCCTCCGCACTGAGCAGCGCGGCAAACATTCTTGATGATACGCTTATTGAATGTGATACCATGAGTACATATATCGCCGGCAACGAAAGCACACAGCTGTTTGCACTGAACGGATATACACGTGACGCATTTTCCGATATTCTGCGGCTGGCAAAAACGCTGCCCATTATATATAAATACATTGATTCAATATACATCTATTCCGAGCGGCTCGGAGTTGTTATGAGCAACGAAATCAGATCGCCCGCCGATGAATTTTCGGACATGGGCTGGCTTGAAAATTACGGAACCGTCTCAAATCAGAAAGGAGTAATCGTCCCGGGATACAAAAACGGTGCCTATCCGTATCTTATAACAATTATAAAGCCCATATATGTTGCCGATGAAAAAATAGGGGCAGTGATTATGAATATCAACAGCCAGTCCCTCTATAACGCCATTCTGTCCGGGAAATACAGCGAACCGGGACAGGAGGTGTATCTTGCCGATTCGCAAAACCGTGTTATATTATCAAAGGATATTTTAAATTTCGGCAAAACACTCACCGAAATCGGATTTCCCGAAAAATTTACATCATCGCAGAAATCCGATAAATGCCTTATAAACAATGAAAATTATACCGTGCTGTGTACGGACAGCAGCATAAAAAACTACAAATATATTAGCGCCTATTCAATGGGCATATACGAGGACAGAATTTTTAAAACGCGTACTCAGCTGCTTTTAATTTCTTTCTCGCTTTTGATGTTCGGGTTTGTCCTTGCATATTTTGCCTCCGTAAAAAGCTATGCACCGTTAAGAGAGATTATTTCTTTCCTTGACACGGCAAACTCCGAGGAGCATATTACAACTCAGGATAAAAACGAGCTTATATACATAATCAACAGCATCAAGCTGCACATTGACGACAAAACAAAAATGGAAGAAATCCTTGAGGAACGAATGAAAATGCTAAAACAGGCACAGTACGATATGCTTCAGGCTCAGATTAACCCGCATTTTCTGTACAACACACTTGAAACGATTAACTGGCTTGCATATGACATGGCAGGCGGCGAAAATCCCGTTTCCGCAGCGCTTGTAAATCTTGCGGGATTTTTCAGAAATACGCTGTCGTTCTCGGGGTATCTTATCACGGTTGATGAGGAAATACGCTGCACCAAGGATTATATAAAAATACTTTATCTCAGATACTCCGATTTGTTCAGCGTAACATGGGATATTGATGATGCCATATTGCCGTGCAAGGTCATAAAAACATGCCTGCAGCCGATAATCGAAAATGCCGTATATCACGGCTTTAAGCCCAAAGGCGGAAAAGGATTGCTTACCGTTTCGGGGCGGCTCAGCAAAAACAATATCATATTTACCTTGTCAGATGACGGTATAGGTATGAGTCCCGATGAGGTTTCGTCGCTTAATGACAGCCTTAACACCAATGTGTATACAAACATCAGTCCGCATATAGGACTTGCCAACGTCAACAAACGTATTAAAATACTTTTCGGCGAGGATTACGGATTGTCCGTAAAGTCCTCCGAGGGACACGGAACAGCAGTAAGTATAATTATCCCGGCATCACAATGAGCCGGTACAAATTTATATTATATATAAATGAAAGGCGGAAATATTATGAAAATTCTATCTATCGGAAACAGTTTTTCGGAGGATTCACAGCGGTATCTGCACAAAATAGCGGAAGCTAACGGCAAAGACCTTATGTGTGTCAATCTGTACATCGGCGGCTGCCCCTTAAAGCGGCACTATATTAATTTGACCGACAATGAAAAAGCTTATGATTTTCAGCTTAACGGCGAAAATTCACATTTAAAGGTTTCGATAAAAGATGCTGTTAAAAGCAATGAATGGGACTGTATCACATTACAGCAGGCAAGCCATGACAGCTTTAATATCGGCACCTACTCGCCGTATCTCGAAAACATAGCAGAATGGCTCAGATTAAGATGTCCTGATACAAAGATACTTATGCACAGAACATGGGCATATCCCGAACACAGAGAAAGACTTGCGGAAATGGGATTTAAAACCACCGCGGAAATGTTTGATGCTGTTACAAAAGCATACTGTGAAGCTGAAAAGCTGATTTCCCCCGACGGTGTTATAAAAAGCGGCGAGGCTATGCTTAAAGCCTATAAGACTGTCCCCGATATTCTCTACCGCGATGTAATTCATGCAAGCTTCGGGGTCGGCAGGTATCTGCTCGGCTGCGTTTGGTATAAGACTTTGTTTAATGAAGCACCCCGGATGCATATTTCCAAATTTGATGAGCCTGTTTCGGCTGAAAATTTACAGCTTATAGATAAAATTCTGCATGAATAACGAATTGCAAACGTATAAAACGCACCCGTCGGGTGCGTTTTATACGTTTTGCCGCAGCCTCTTATGTATTCATTTTAAAAATTGCTTTTACTACTCCTCTTAAGCATTTCGGCATTTTAAAAACAACAATTTTCATACAGCCTTACCGCCTTTCCTTATATCACCATTTAAACAAACAAAGATACCCGAATAAAATCAGTAACAGCATTTCTATTACAGCCACGAACGCAACAGGGAAAAACATTCCCGAAATAACACCCAAGCAAAATGCAAGCGATGTCAGACCTATTGCCTTTGCGCAGCCGTGCATACAGAAGTTTATCATAACAGACTCCCACCTTCCGCCCACCGCGGCATAAATTTATGTTCATATAACAGTATATGATGATTCTTTTAAATATGTGATGGTTTTACAATATATTTTCGGGCTTCAGATGATATTCCTCCGCCAAATGCCCGAATAAAAAGCCGAGCACCGCGCACTTTGATAAAGCGTCTGTTTTGTTTTCGCCCTGTGTATATCGTTCCAGCTCATATACATTCATTATAATTTCGTCCACTTCGGCATGATTTCCCATCGCTTCAAGAAGTACACTCTTTTTTTCAATTAATTCTTTAAGTCCGCTTATATGCCCCGATGCGGTATTATAGTCGTCATTTTCAATGCATGCCGCTATTTCCTTATTTATTCCCGACATTTCCGCCGAAACCCCGTCTATTACATTTGTATAGATAACACTTCCCGTTATTACCGCTGCCGCAAGAATTACGGATATTACAACGCTTTTCATATAGCTTTCCTTTCTGCCGACGCACGGCGCTGCTATAAGCTTTCCTTTTTTTGAACAAACAGTTCTCCCTCTGCGTCCACAGAGGCTATAAACACATCTTTAAACTCCTCCGCCCCCTGTTCTTTAAGCTTTTTTTCAAGCCATGCTTTATTCTTGCCGCTGCGTTTAAGCTCCTCCTCATTAAGCTCACCGTCCGATATGACCGTACACGGCAAACCGTCATGACGGATTTTTTTGTTTTTTATATCCTCCACCGTTGCACTTCTTGCACTGTCCTTCGGAATAACGCTGAGTTTACCGCTTGTTTCTATTACCGCCACCGCCACATCGGATATATCGTGGCAATTGTTCAGCCGCAGTTCTTCAAGCAAATCATTTATGTTAAACCGCTGACGGGTAAGCTCCTTTTCATTTATATGACCGTTATATATAACAATGCTCGGCTCACCGGAGATTATACGCCGTATTCTGCGGCTTTTCAGGCTCATATATGACATCAGCACCTCCGCAACAATCAGTGTTGCCACCGGCAGTATGCCCGAAATAAGCGGTATGTCAATAGCCTGCATAGGCACCGATGCCAAATCGGAAATCATAATCGCAACAACAAGCTCCGACGGCTGCAATTCCCCCAGCTGACGCTTTCCCATTATGCGCACCGATGCAATCACTGCCATATATAAAACAAGAGTTCTTACAATAAGATTAAGCATTTTCTCAGCCTCCGGCACAAAAAATCAGAGACCGATTTTTTATCGGTCTCTGTTAGTATTGCCGTTATTTCCAAATATATTATTTGTTTGTGAGTCTTTTTACGGTTTCTTCGTCCGGCTCTATGTACACCACGCCGTTAAATCCATCAACTATTGTGTTTTTTCCGTCAAAACCGCCGCCTGTAATTCCCACTGCTCCCGTTACCGCCGGAATGTTAAGCGTTCTTGCCATTATTGCGGCATGCGAGTTTGAAGAACCCTTTTCGGTTATAAGCGCAAGTGTCTTTTCCTTGTCTATTCCAAGCGTCTGAGCCGGAGAAAGTCTGTGTGCCGCAATGATAACAGGTTCTTCGCAGCAAATTTTCTTCTCCCGTACACCCGTAAGAATTTTTATCAAAAGCTCCGATATATCTCTTATATCGGATTTTCTCGCACGCATATAGCTGTCGTCCATCTTATCAAAAATATCCATAAATTCACGGCATGTTTTATACACTGCCGTTTCAGCATTGATTTTTTCAAGCTTGATATGGCTCTTCACTGCCTTTACATAATCCTCGTCCGCCAGCATTATCTGATGAATGGAAAAAATCATTGCCGTATCATGACCTATCTCGTCATTCGCTTTTTGATACAGCAATTCAAGCTCCCTGTGCGCTGCATTTGCCGCCTTGTCAAAGCGTTCAAATTCACGCTCGATATTTTCCGTATGGCTGTTATTTATAACATACTCACGATCTTTGAATATCAGAAGCTTTCCCAATGCAATTCCGCCGCATATTGACCTGCCGCACAGCGTTATCATTCTACCACCCCATTTGCAGCATTTTCCCGCTGTCCTCATTATAGCACACTTTTTTCCAAAAGAAAATACCGCATAATGTAAATTTTATGTGTCTTGTTTTATGCACATTGTCATTTATACAAAAAGACGGTGTAAAAAATCATTTTTACACCGCCCTGCTATCAGTCGATTACACATACTTCATTTTTAATTTTGTTATAAAAATTCACCCTTGTCATATCCATATACGGAGCCACATAAATGAATGCAATTCCGAATGTAATCATACAAAGCAGAAGCCATGGAATAAATGACAGTTCAAGAACGAACAAATCCATTTTATGACCGTTCATAATTCTCCTGCTCTCGTTAATAGCCTCCGATGCCGTCATGTTCTGATTTTCTGCCAGAATATACGGCGCCATCGAATACGAATATGCTTTCACAAAGCCCGGAATAAAGAAAAGCAGCGACCACAGCATAACATATATTGCCGTTAATATGTATAAAAGCAATGCTTTTCCGTAAATTGCAAATCCGTCAAAAATTGTTGATACTTCAGGCTTTATGCCCTCCGTAAGTCCGAATAAAATTAAAATCCAGCCTATTTGCAGCGGTGCCGCTATAAATATTGTGCCTATGCCGGCAGTGATTGCCGAAGCCGCACTTACTATGAGCGACATAACCAATGCACTTATAAATAACATTCCTATGTTGCCCCGTATCTGTTCTTTCGCCAGACTTTTCAGTTCAATTCTGTTCATGATAAAATCCTCCTTTTTCCTACATTATATATCATACTCCATGCATTGTCAACACATTTATCAGCTTATACCCTTAAACTCCTGATAAATATGCTTTGCATAGCCGTCCGTCATACCACAGATATAATCGGTAACAAGCAGAAGCCGCAGATAAAGCTTTTCGTTCTCGTCTCTGTCTCTTGAATTTACCTCATATGCCTGCACATAATTATCGGAAATTATGCGAATCATTCTTTTGTCAATAGCGGTCATTTCCCTGTCCGTATCATGCAGTATAGCCGCAGGAACAAATTTATCGAGCAAAAATTCAAACATAGTCCCTGCCGCAATTTCCAGCCTTACTATCTGCTTTGAATTAAACGCATATCTGTACGCTATATCACTCAGCGCATCAGCAAGCGTTTTTCCGTAGGAAACCGCAATAACCTCTTTGCCGAATGTTCCTGCCATTATTTCCTTGTAATTGCTCGTAAAGCCGAACATTGCGCATCTGAGCAAAAATCCCTGCACTGAAACAAGCCAGTTCTGAACCGCATTAAATTCAGGCTCATATGTTTTGTTTTTTGCGGCACGCTTTCTGAAAGTTTCCAGACCGTCCACCACTTCATTATATGCCTTTAACTCCTGCTCGCCGCATTTTCCCCGATAGCGCTCGCTTCTTAATTCCGCAAGCAGCTCATCATATGTTATAAGTCCCTTTTTTACCGCATCCTCTATATCGGCAGTTTTATAGGCTATATCATCGGCGGCTTCAAGCAGAAAAGTAAGCGGATAACGGCAGTTCACCGCTCCCGTGGTATTCACTATTGTGTCGAAAAGCTCTTTTTCGGCATAATAGTATCCCATTTTTTTATCCTTTATATTTCCGCTCTCCTTATTTATTCCGCACGACGAAACGGGATATTTTATAAGCGTATTAAGCAGGGCATACGTAAGATGCATACCGTTTTCATCAACCAAATAATGCAGCTTTGTGAGGATACGGAGTACCTGTGCATTCCCCTCAAAATTACATAAATCACGCTGCATCTGCTCCGTAAGCCGTTCCGTAAGCGGTATACCGTCAAGCGAAAGCTTGCCGAGATTGTTTCTGAACCACTCACGGATTGCGGTTTCACCGAAATGTCCGAACGGAGGATTGCCTATATCATGAAGCAATCCCGCACATTCAAGTATATTGCAAATATCCGCTTTTATGCTTTCATCTATGTTTTCGTCAAGATTATTCTGCATTATATACGCAAAGCACATCTGACCGAGGGACTTTGCAAATGACGACACCTCCAGAGAATGAGTAAGACGTGTACGTACAAAATCACCCCTGTCAAGCGGAAAAACCTGCGTTTTATCCTGCAGGCGTCTGAAAGATGCACTTCCGATTATACGGTGATAATCACGCTGAAATTCAGTCCGCAAATCACTCGTTTTTTTTGAGCTTACATGACCGTATCGCTTATCGGACAGCAATTGTTTCCATTCCATATAAATCCTCCGTGCCGCTGATTTTTCAGCCTTTAACTACTATATTTACAAGCTTTCCGAGTACTGCAATTGTTTTTACAATTTCTTTTCCGTCAATCAGATTTTTGATTTTTTCGCTCGCCATTGCCGCTTCAAGAGTGCCGTCCTTGTCAAGTCCGGCGCTTATCATAAGCTTATCCTTGATTTTTCCGTTTATCTGAACAACGATTTCGACCTCATCATCAACGGTTTTTTCATCATCATATTCAGGCCATTTATGCACCGACAGGAAGCCGCCGTCCCCGTATTTCTCCCACAGCTCCTCCGTCATATGCGGCGCAACCGGGTTCAGCAATGTTATAAGCGCAAGATATTCGCCCTTTGTTACCGAGCCTTTTTTCGTAAAATCATTTACAAGACTCATCATAGCGGCAATTGCCGTATTAAACTTCATGCGTTCATAATCGTCGCTGACCTTTTTAATCGTTTTGTGCACAGCCTTTTCCATGTCTGCACTCAAACCGTTTTCATCGGTTAAAATATTTTGTAAATTCCATACTCTTTCTATAAACTTATAGCAGCCCTTAAGTCCCTGCTGCGACCACGGTGTTGCCTGGTCAAATGCACCTATAAACATTTCATAAGTTCTGAATGCATCGGCACCGAATTCCTCCACAACTTCATCGGGATTTACAACGTTTCCTCTCGACTTGGACATTTTCTCATTATTTTCACCCAAAATCATACCGTGCGATGTACGCTTCATATACGGTTCACAAGTGGGTACAACTCCGATGTCATACAGGAATTTATGCCAGAATCTCGAATAAAGGAGATGCAGTGTTGTATGCTCCATACCGCCGTTGTACCAGTCTACCATCTGCCAGTATGAAAGTGCCTCCTTTGATGCAAGTGCCTCCGTGTTATGCGGATCCATATAGCGCAGGAAATACCAGCTTGAGCCTGCCCACTGCGGCATTGTATCGGTTTCTCTTACTGCCTTGCCGCCGCAGCACGGACAGGTTGTATTTATCCAGTCATATGCCTTTGCAAGCGGCGATTCGCCGTTTTCGCCCGGTTCAAAGGTATCAATTTCCGGGAGTACAAGCGGCAGCTCGCTTTCGGGAACGGGTACCCAGCCGCATTTTTCGCAATTTACCAGCGGAATAGGCTCACCCCAGTAACGCTGACGTGAGAACACCCAGTCACGCAGCTTGAAGTTGACCTTTCTTTTTCCGAGACCTTTTTCCTCCAGCCAGTTTATCATGGTCGGGATTGCTTCTTTTACGGGCAAACCGTTCAGAAATCCCGAATTTACCATATTGCCCTTATACACATCGGTATATGCTTCCTCCTGAACGTCCTTTCCGCCGGAAACGACTTCTATAATCGGAAGCTTGAATTTCTTTGCAAATTCCCAGTCACGCGTATCATGCGCCGGAACAGCCATAATTGCTCCCGTTCCGTAGGTTACGAGAACGTAATCCGAAATAAAGACAGGCAGATGTTCGCCGTTTGCGGGATTTATTGCATAAACTCCCTTAAGCTGTACACCTGTTTTTCCCTTATTCAGCTCCGTTCTTTCAAATTCGGACTTTGTAGCAGCTTCTTTAATATATGCTTCCGCCTCGTCCCAGTTGGTTATCTGCGGCTTAAGCTTTTCAATAAGCTTATGCTCCGGGGACATAACGGTATAAGTCGCACCGAAAAGCGTATCACAGCGAGTAGTGTAAACAATCATTTCGTCACCGGTGCTTAATGTGAATTTCACCTCCGCGCCCTCCGAGCGTCCTATCCAGTTTTTCTGCTGTGTTTTTATTTTTTCAAGGTAATCAACCTTATCCAAATCATCTATAAGGCGCTGTGCATACTCGGTAATTTTAAGCATCCACTGGCTTTTCCTCTTCTGAACCACCTGGCTTCCGCAGCGCTCACATACGCCGTTTACAACTTCCTCGTTTGAAAGTCCGACCTTACAGCCCGTACACCAGTTTATGGGCATTTCCTGCTTATATGCCAATCCCTTTTTAAACAGCTGCAGAAAAATCCACTGTGTCCACTTATAATATTCGGGATCGGTAGTATTTACTTCCCTTGACCAGTCAAAGGAAAATCCTATCATTTTCAGCTGACGCTTAAAGTTTGCAACATTCTTTTCCGTAACCTTTTTAGGGTGAATTTTATTTTTTATAGCATAGTTTTCGGTAGGCAGACCAAATGCGTCCCAGCCTATGGGATACAAAACATTCTCGCCCTGCATTCTGCGCTTTCTCGCAATAATATCCATTGCGGTATAGCTTCTCGGATGACCTACATGCAGTCCCTGTCCCGACGGATACGGGAACTCAACCAGTCCGAAAAATTTAGGCTTATCGGAATTGTTTGAAGCATGGAATATTCCTGCCTCCTCCCATCTGTCCTGCCACTTTTTTTCAATGTTCTTGTAATTGTACGTTTCCATTTATATATACTCCTTTGTATGATTATTCTCCCACATCGTCCCAAAGACGTTCGATTGCGTAAAATTCACGCATTTCCTGCTGCATTACATGCACTATTACATCACCGTAATCCATCAGTATCCAGCTGCCGCCGCGATAGCCCTCATTATGGCGCACTTCCTCTCCGGCTTCAAGCATTTTTTCCTCGACCTCGTCAACGCATGCCCTTACCTGCACGGTTGACTGACACGATGCAATCACAAAGTAATCACTGAGTGAGGTCTGCTTTGCAACGTCAAGTATTTCTATATTCGAGGCTTTTTTATCTTCAAGTGCATTTTTTATAATTTCAAGCTTTTTGTTTATATCCATGTTTACCGTCCTTTCACCAAATCATTCCACGCTTCGAGGGTTTTGGGGTGTATCACCGCATTCTTTTTAAGATTAAAAAATATGCTTTGCCTTATTGCCTCAAGCACTGCGGTATCCAAATCCTCGTATGCCGTTTTTCTCAAAAGCTCCACTCCGTCAAAGCTTCTTGACGGTTCAATCATATCCGCAAGATAAATTATCTTATCAAGCGTTGTCATATCCGCTTTTGCCGTAGTGTGATAACGTATCGCTTCAAGAATTTCACTGTCATTAATTCCGTACTCGTCCGCTGCCACAGCCGCGCCGAGCGGTGCATGTATAACAGCCGGACATTTAAGCATTATATTGTCAAGCTCCACACCGCGTTTATGACATTCGTTTATCTGCTCATCAATGCTCATACCCTTTGCACAGTCATGCAAAAGTCCTGCGGTGTATGCCTTGTTTTCGTCAGCGCCGTACCGCTTTGCAAGCTTTACCGCCTCACTGCACACTCCCAGACTGTGCCGATAGCGTTCGGGCTTTAACGAAGCCTGCAATTTATTCTTAATATACTCCATTGCTTTCTATATATTCAAGCACGCTGTCGGGCAGCATATGCCTGATGCTCTTTCCTTCTTTCAGTCTGTTTCGTATTTCCGTTGAGGAAATGCCTATAACCGGAGAATCGATTACACGTATATCACCGCCGTATTTCTTTTGCATTTCTGCGGCTTTTTTGCATACCGTACCGTTTTCATTCCTCGGATACACCAGAATAACGCATAATTTCACGATTTCCTCCGGCATATACCACTCGGGCAAATCACGCAGCGAGTCCTCACCTATTATAAAATACAGTTCTTCATTCGGTCTGCCGTTTTTTAATGCCCTTAACGTATTCACGGAATATGAATATTGCGTCTGCCGCACTTCATAGTCATCAGCACAAAAATCCGAATCGTCTTTTACACCAAGGCACACCATTTCATGACGCACCTCGGCGGAGGGCATGTCCATACCGCGTTTATGCGGCGGATTTCCGCTTGTCATAAAAATGATTTCATCAAGCCCGTATTGCTCCATTGCATATCTTGCGATAAGAAGATGCGCATTGTGTATGGGATTGAAGGTGCCTCCCATTATTCCTGTTTTTTTCATTTTCGGGGCAGTTCGATTTTTCTCTTTTTTTCGTCCGAGGACTGACGGTAGAGAATGAATTTGTTTCCGATTGCCTGTACAGGCTCCGCACGAAGCTCTGCCGCAACCTCATTGCAGGTTTCCTTTGTATCGAGAAGTGCGGTTTCAAGAATATGCACCTTTAAAATTTCTCTTTTTTCCAATGCTTCATCTATGCCTTTTAAAAGAGTATCCGTAATACCCTCCTTGCCCACCTGAAATATCGGCTCAAGCTCGTGTGAAATTTTCCTTAAATATGCTCTTTGCTTACTCGTTATCATATAATTACTCCATTTTACCCATTATAATGTATAATTATAACATTATCATTTGTTTATGTCAACCTTAAACCTTGCACAAAAAGTAAAATTCCGCACCGGCAAAAATAAGACGTCAAAGAGGCTTAACCTTTTTGACGTCTTACACCGCAGTTATATATTATTTAAAATATTCTCCGAGATAATTTTTGGTATTTTCTATCATTTCATCAAACAGCTTTCGTGCATCAGCCGCAGACACTGTTACAAGCGGATCGTTTACAAATGCCTTGAATGCCATTTCCAAATCACGCTCCGCACCGGCACGTGCGATAATCTCCTGCTCACCGCATATTCTGGCAATAAGCGGATAAATCACCTCAGGAATTTCTCCCGCAAACACAGGTAAAATAGTATTTGAGCGGAACACCGCATTTGTTTCGACAACCGCATCATACGGCAGATTAGGTATCTGACCTTTATTGGGAATATTAACATTGGTTATAAGGTCTCCCAAGCCGAGAAGCGCACGCATCTGGTTTACACCCTCTTCGCCGGTATTCTCTATTTCCGGCTTTTTCTCTCCCGAAACCAGCTTTGCACTTTCTTCAAGACGATTTTTTAAATCCTCCTTTCGCCACGAAACCGGAGTGAGTCCGAATCTCCACTCTTTCACCTTTTCGGGATTCTCGAGATACCATTTTCCGGGGCAAAATTCGGCAAGGTGTCTGTCGCCTGCCGCCGCAATGTAGCCGTAGCGTCTGAATAAATCCATCTTCACCCTTTCGGCAGATGCAAACACATTGTTCATCCAGTTTGTATCCACCTTTTCACGATAACCCGTTTCGTGATACTTATCGGCAAATTCTCTGTAAACGTCGAATAAATCTATATCCTTATACTTTGCCTCGGTAAGCCATGTAAAATGGTTTACTCCGAGAACATTTATCTTTATATCCTCGCGTTTTGCATCTTCAATTCCGCGCAGCTCCGCCAAAGCCTTTCCGAGCAGTTTCTGCGTAGCAAAAACCTCGTGGCAGCAGCCAAATGCCTTTATCTGCGGAAATGCCTTATACAGTGCTCTTACACACACGCTCATCGGATTCGTATAGTTGATAACCCATGCCTCGGGTGCATATTCCTTTACCGCCAGCGCTATTTCCTCCATCATGGGAATTGTACGCATAGCTCTTACAATTCCTCCCGGGCCGGAAGTATCGCCCACTGACTGATAAATTCCGTACTTTTCCGGAGTATGCACATCGCTTTCCATTTCGTCAAATGTGCCGGGCAATATTGAAATTACCACGAAATCACAGCCTGTAAGCGCTTCGCCTATAGTTTTTACCGCCGTATACCGCCATTCGGATTTGCTTTCCTCAAGCTCGTTTATTTTATTGCCTATAATTTCATTGTGATATGCCGCCTCGAAGTCAATATCATACAGATACACCTCACCCGACATATCCTCCGCCGATGCCAGATCCGACATAAGTCCCCATGCCCATCCGCGTGAACCGCCGCCTATGTAAGCAATTTTTATATTTTCCGCTTTTTTTCCGTTATAATTCATTATTTATATCCTTTCCGTGCCGCAAGACACAAAACTTAAGTCTGAAAGAAAATTGCTCAGAGTGCTGCTTTGCAGCGAGCGGTGCTGTACACCGGTACCGCCCCGAGCAAAAAGTTGTGCTATGGGCGATTTTATTCAGACTTATGCATCTCCTTCTTGTTTATTTTTTATCTCATTATACATCAAATTTTCTGTCATCGCCACTGATTTTTTGTGTTTTTTTAATTAAAAACTACAGAAATATTGCATTTTTTTCCGAAATGTGATAATATATTATAAACTGCGGATCCTATGCCAAAAGCATCTATTTTTTATTTTCTGATAACTAACATTTTATCATCA